>DATNMI010000421.1:0-14580 GCA_035602375.1 Nitrospiria bacterium
ACATACTCCGTAGAAGTAATTTCGTTTTTCTTATGCGCATTCTTCAAAGGCTCCGTAAAGGTCACGGTATCGCCCTTGATATCCTTGATCCACCGGACCTCGGAGGTTTTCACTTCATGCATCCCGATCATGATATCGGTCCCGATATGGAACGGGGTCGCCCCTTCGCCCATCTTGATCTTGATGCTGGATGCTCCGGGCGCTGAATCTTCCGTCAGCAGACCGTTCATCGGAGCCGGAAGTCCCTTATGCTCCTTCTTTCCGATCATCGTAAAGGGACGGACCGACTGCTCATACGAGAATCCGCTCATCACGCCGTCTGACGCCTGGTTGTCAAACTGAATGAAGTGCGGGTGGATATTGATCTTCGACATCTGGAAATTGGACGTATCGTTGTCATTCCATTCGCTCTTGAGGATGACATCAACGCAGTCATACACGTTGGCGCGATAGACCAATGGGCGGGCCAGGTCTGAGTTGGCCCGGACAGCGGCTTCCTCCTCCTGGAGCACATAGATGGTCCCATGTTGATCCACAATCGGCTTCTGATTTCCGATCTTGGTCTCCATGGTGATCGGCGTCTCGATGAAATGAATCGTGTACTGCTTCCGTCCGGCGCTTCCAGGGCAAAGACTCCATCTCCCCTGCTCGCCTGGCTTGGCGGGAAGGGAGGTTTCCATTCCTGGCAAGCCCTCGCTACCGGGATCGGTCGAAAGAGCCCCGGCGTTCTTGGCTACATGGATCGGCTCTAGCCACGGCGCCGGACCATGATGACGGGCAAACGGAATCCGCTTCCCAAAATGCGGTTTCAAATGAGGCCAGGCGAGTTTTCCGGTCTTCTCCTCAAACAAAAGCGCTGGGCGTTTTCCAGGGATTGGGGACTTGTATTTCGGATTGGCAAACTGTCCGGTCGCCTCAGTCTCGCCCATCGCCTTGTTCCCGTCCCAGGCCCAATCCCAGACCGTCGCGTCATAGGCCATGATCTGGCCTTTCTCATCGGCGGTATGGCCCGGTTGACCTGCCGGAGGCAACATCATCTTGACCCAGTCCTTGACGGAAATCTCCGGGATTGCACGGTTCCAGTCGGTCTTGTCGGCCGTAACCTGCCACTTCTTGTCAAACCAGTCCAGGGTCTTTCCGACCAGCTGTTCTGATGTGACAGCCGGCTTGATTCTCCCCTTCCGGTCAGGAAGCTCCTGCAGGGGAGCCATGATATCGGTGCTCTCATAGGGATAGTTCCCGGCCTGAAGCGTATTGTAAACCCTCCAGTACGACCACATCCCGGCCACATAATGGTGCGCCACATGGCAATGCATCAGGAAATCGCCTGCCAACTGCTGGCAGAGCCCTGATCCGCACTCTACCTGAAGGTCGAGCGCTTCGGTAGGCCCAATCACCTCGACGTCTACGCGATCGGAGGTGGTACGAACCACCGGGTATTTCATCGGACCATCCGTGCCCGCATAGAGAAGCTCATCCCCCTTAGGATCGGCCTTCGGCTGTCTTAACCAGCGGATGGTTCCTCCATGGGGATGGTGGGAATGAAACACCTCGCCGCCGCCATGAATCAACCGGTATTTCGCCGGGTCTCCCATATACGACCTTGGAATCGCAGTCGGCACGTCCCCGAAGGTATAGGCGCTGTAGCTGTGTGACTCATCTTCAAAATGGAAATATTTCTCCTGCATCGCCAGGTTGTTGATCCCGAACGGCTCGCTCCGGTAATTGATCGCGCGGGCCGAAGGACGATAAGCGTCTGAGTTCGGGTCCCGCTGGGGGATCATCTCCCCATGCCGGTTTAACGGACGGAACGACTCATCCCCGATCTCGTGGTAGTACATCACAAATTCCCGGAAATCCCGGGCGATCGGATACTTATTCTTGTCAAACGTGATCATCATCTGCCAACCGCTCTTTGCCTCCTGTCCGCTAACCGAATCGAGGAAAACAGCGCCCATATTCTCCACCATGAAGGACCCGATCATACCGAGACTGCTGGATTCCCGGCCGACATGGCTGTGGAACATATGCGCCCCTTCCTGCTCGTCAGGGCGGATATACCACTCAAACACCTGGCTCTTCCCTGCCTTCACATTCGAATCGGGATTGACCATCGTCGCGGGCTGTCCGGTTGTTTTCACGATCATGCTCGAACCATGAATGTGCAACCCGACATCTTCATCCTTCATCCCGTTGCGGAGGGTCATCACCACGCAATCCCCCTGCGCCGCGCGAAGGGTCAATGGCTGAATGTAATCGGTCTGCAATCCGGTCGAAACAGCTCCCGGATCATTCTCGTTTTTCCGGGCTTCCTTGTTCTTCTTCTCCTCGTCCCGGACCTTCTGAATATTATCGGTTAAAACATACATGTAACCGGGATGATAGTCTCCCCACTGGTTCAGCGTAATCTCCAGCGTAATGGCCGTAATATCAAACTCTCTCTTCGGAGCGCCCGCGGGACAATGACCGCCGTTTCCAACCGTTTCGCTCACGGTTCCAGGCCCCAGAAAGAAACTCTTGTCCATCTGCTGCATCGTACTCATGTCCTGATAAGGACCGCTCGCCGCATGACCCTTATGGCCGCCGCCTGAAATCTCTTCCATCAGCTTCTGCATCGCGGCGTCTACCTTGTCAGACACTCCGGTCTTCCCTTCGGCCGCCTCTTCGCGCTGGATCTGCTGTCTTAACTTGTCCTGCCAGGAAGAATCCGCGTCAGCGGCCGCAACAACCGTACTATCATGTTGATGCGCCTCTTCCGCCAATACCGCCTGAATGAATAAAGGACTCCCCATCATAAAAACAACTAATAGAAGCGACAGGCCTATGTTTCCTGATAGCCCTTGCCCGAACTTCCTGCACATCTGGTTCATAAAAATTCTCCTCTCTCTAAATGGCTCGAATGAATATTCGAGCCTTCTGATTGCCAATCTTCGCACCTGATCATTAACAAAAAACCGGTCATCTTCCATTTAAGTGGCCGGAAGCGTAAGTGAGAAACCTTTTTCTTTTGCTCTGAGTTTGTTCTGGCTTTGATTCTTGATCTGAATTTTCAAAAAAATCTGTGAAATTTAACTTTAGGAATGCTCTTCAATTCTCTCCCTATAAAAAAGTATCCTTTTCTAGACCCATGGTTTTGCAAAGTTCATACCCGGTGAAGGGACTTAACAATTGTTATTTATTTTCAATGGTTTGAAAAAATGACTTTGTTTATCTTGAGGGTCAACCGGTCTTATTTTTATGATTTCGAACGTTTTTCATGAGAAAATTGTCTAATTAATTTGACAGAAATACATGAAGAAAGAATAAGGAAAATCTGATAAACCAGAATGAATTTCAGAAAAACATAGAGATAAGACCAGAAACCGCACCTAGGGCAAATAGAAATTCAAGGATGTATAAGAGGTTAGACATCTTCTTGGGTTTTTATGAAAGGAAATTTTATAACTGTCTGATAAAACAGATGTTTTTTTATTTAGACATCAGATTCAACAGGTCTCTGCCGATGAAAAAAATTTTTATGGATCGGTTCTTTTAAATGAAGTAGATGAAGAGTGGAAAAGCGGCCAATTTAAACGATGCGTATGTGAAAAGCGCTGACGCGCTCAGGCGCTTCTTAAGATTTTATACCGCTGACATGCTTCGACCCAGCGAGCCGGGAGAGCCGGGTTCGAACCGAAATGAAGGTGGATGTAACTCGCCAGAACATTCCCCCGCGCAAACCCTTCCTGTTCCGGGGATTCCGTCATTCCAGTCCGGGAAACCTGGTAGGAACGAAACCAGTCCCCGGTTTTCGTTTGGGGATTCTCGACCCAGGCAGAATAATGGTATTCATGCCCTCTGGCCTTTTCTCCCTTTTTAAAAAGAAGATTGTCCTCCAGGGAGGAAATTTCTCTGTAGCCCAAAGCTTTCAGCTTTTTCCCCATTTTTACGCTCCCGGGCAGAAGTCCGGCCATTGGGAAACGGCTCCCTTCCGCTGTTTGAACCCCTTCGGAAAGATAGATCAGGCCGCCGCATTCCGCGTAAATTGGGCCGTCTGAAGCGGCAAAAGCCCGAATCGATTCCATCATGGCGCGATTTTCAGAAAGTTCCCTGGCGTAAGCTTCAGGATATCCGCCCCCTAAGAATAACCCGTCGACATCAGGAATGTGGACGTCAGCCATTGGAGAAAAAAAGACGATTTCGGCACCTCCCCGTCGCAACGCATCCAAATTGTCCTCGTAATAGAAATGGAAGGCCCGGTCTCTCGCAACGCCTATTTTTATGCCAAGGGGAATAATTCCGGGTGAAGGAGGAACACTCTCCGGAATTTCATAGGAACCGCCTGCCATCCCGATGATCCCTTCGAGATCAAGCCGGTCCGCCCCGATCTCTCGGATTCTGCTTCTGAAAAAAACTGTAAGACTCTCTTCGGCCTGAACCAGCCCCAGGTGCCGGGCCGGAATGGCCAGACATTCTTCCCTGGGAATTCCTCCGAGGACCTTGATCTTGGAGACCGTTTCCACTGATTCCTTTAGAATTTCAAGGTGGTTTCGGCTTCCGACCCGGTTAAAAATAATCCCCTGGATATTGACCTGGGGATCAAACTGCTGAATCCCCAGAACGATGGCGCCGGCAGTCCGGGCCAGGCCCTTGGCGTCAATCACAAGAATAACCGGGACGGAGAGCCATTTCGCGATCTGCGCGGCGCTCCCTTCTTCGGACCGCCCCCGGAGCCCGTCAAAAAGTCCCATCACCCCCTCGATCACCGCGATATCGGCCCCTTGTGAGGCCTCATGGAAAGTCTTCAAAACCTCGCCCTTCCCCATCATCCAGCCATCCAGATTTCTCGAAGGCCGTCCGGTGGCCGCCTGATGAAAGGTCGGGTCAAGATAGTCGGGTCCGACCTTAAAGGCCTGGACGTTAAGCCCCCTGCTGACCAGCGATTCAAGAATCGCAAGGGTCGCCGTCGTCTTTCCCGCGCCGCTCTGAAGCGCGCCAATCAAAATCCCTTTTGATGGCCTGTTCATCACTACTCCGGGATATATTGTTTCATCTTGAAATTGGAATCTGCGTCAAACCTGTGGAGAGAACCATAGGCGGGAGAGAGGTCAAAAAAACCGTCTGGCCACCGGCCCGTAAACCAGGCATGAACCGCCCGGATCACCCCGGCATGGCAGACAACCGCGACATTCTCTCCGGCATGAAGGCCGATGATCTGCTTCACCATGGCAGTCACACGGGTAAAAAATTCATCCGGCTTTTCGGCCCCTTCGGGGGAGTGGAAAAACGGGGCTTTGCTCCAGGATTGCCAGAGCTCGGGATCCCGGCTCTCCGCTTCATTCGCGGAAAGACCGTCCCATGCTCCCCAACATCGCTCTCTCAATGCAATGTCGGTCCTAAGAGCGAGCGAATGACTGTCGGCGATCAGCTGCCCCCCGGCCCGGGCCCTTGTCAAGTCGCTCGCATAGACGGCTTGAAGCGGCGCTTCGCGCAGCTTCTCCACAAAACGCGCCATCTGCGCCTTTCCCTCATCGGTCAGAGAACAGTCAGTATGCCCCATAAACCGGGTTCTACCTTCCTTCACTTCTCCATGCCGGACCAGATAGAGAGAAATCATTTTCAGGTGGATTCCTTTTCGATCAGGGAAGACGCTTCTGATCTGTCAATCCTCGCCTGGACCGGGTCAAAAACCGGCTCTATCGCCGCAACTTCCTTTAATTCTTTTAAAGCCTCCTCTTTTTTCCCCATGTCGAGATAGGTTTTGGCAAGATCGATCCGGTAGAGAGTGTTGGATCGGTTCAGCTCTATCGATTTCTTCAGCTCCTCTACAGACTTTTTGTCGGATCCCCCCTTAAACCAGGGGAGCTTTCGATACAGGACCCCCAGGAGATGATGGGCGCCGGCATGATTGGGGTTGATTTTCAAAACCTCTTCCATTTCATGTTTAATCGGTTCAATCAGCGAAAGCGATTTTAAAATCCCCTGGACCTCTCCCCGTCGGCCATAGGCGACGCCCAGCCAGAAATGGCCTTCAGGATTGGCGGGATTGGCTTCGACCGCTTTCCGGGCCAGCGCCTCTGTCTCCTGGAAAAACCGGAATTTTTCATTTTTTTCAGCGGCAATATTCCCCTCCCATGCCTTATACCGGGCCTGCCGCCAGAAAATTTCATCTTTTGGAACATTCTCTTTCTTCAGGGCTTCTTCGCATAGCGCTTCGCCCTTCCTTACGGAGTCCCCCTGATCCCGCTCGAAATAGACCCGGTCAATGTCCTTGATCAGATCTGTTTCTTCAGCAGAACTTTCCCGGCAAAGACTCAACGGGAACCCCAGCAGGAGGAAACCCAGAAATATTGTCAACGCGGCCTTTTTCATTCTTTCCTCATTTCTGAAATTTGAACAAACATTTGGTTATTCCGACGATGCCTTTCGAAAAGAATGGGTAAAGGAGGCGTCGTAGAGCCTGGAGCGGGTTCCTTCGGCGGTGAGAAACTTTCCGACATAAATCAGGGCGGTTTTGGTGATTTTGTGTTCTCTTACGAGCCCTTGGAGGTTTTCCAGAGTTCCCCGGATCACCTTCTCATCCGGCCAGCTGGCCTTATAGACCACCGCGATCGGCGTTTCAGGGGGATAGGCCGCAAGGAGTTCCGCTTCAACCTTGCCAGCAAGTTGAACGCTTAGAAAAATGACCATGGTCGTTTGATGGCTCGCTAGATCTTTCAAATTTTCAAGGGCGGGCATGGGGGTCCGCCCTTCGCACCGGGTTAAAATGACCGTCTGGGCCACTTCCGGAACGGTTAATTCCCGTTTCAACGCGGCGGCTCCCGCAAGGCTGGAACTGACGCCGGGAACGATTTCAAATTCCAGCCCGGCTTTCAGCAACGGACCGGTCATTTCACCCACAGTCCCAAACAAGGAGGGATCTCCGCTTGCCAGCCGGACAACCTTTTTTCCGGCTTCCACCCCGTCGAACATGACTTTTACAATCTCCTCAAGCACCATAAGGGCGCTGTCATGAAGAACGGCACCCGGTCTGGCATACTGCAATACCACAGGATTCACCAGGGATCCGGCATGAACGACAATATCGGCCTCTTGAAGAAGCCGCATCCCTTTGACGGTCATGAGCTCCGGATCACCGGGCCCCGAACCTACAATATATATTTTGTTCATAGATATAACCCGGTTGAATGGTTGAAAGGTTGAACGGTTAATGCGTTCAACAAAAACTACAATTTAAAATCAGGAGGCCGGTTCAAAGACAGGCCAGGCCGGTCTATCCCCTTATGGAGAATTTCACCCGATTCCATATCATACTTTCCGGAATACCCTCTCGGCGTGATGATAAAGTCAAGATACCGGAATGTCGAATCATTTCCGATCAGGATGGTCGTCAACATTCCAACCTCGGCCTGATCCATCTGCTCAAGGGTTGTCACTACGACCTTTTGACCTTCCCGACAGGCGCTCTTGACCACGGCCACCGGCGTTTCAGCCTTCTTGTATTTCAGGAGTATCTCCTTGGACTTCGACAACTGCCAGTCGCGCCGCTTGCTCTGCGGATTATAGAGAGCAATGACAAAGTCCCCCTCTCCCGCCGCATGAAGACGTTTTTCAATCACCGGCCAGGGGGTCAGGAGATCGCTTAAACTAATCGCCACAAAATCGTGGGTTAGTCCGGCACCGATAAGGGACGACACGGCGGAGAGCGCGGTGATCCCGGGGATGACTTCGACGGAAAAGTCCGACGTAGCGGGGTCCCATTTCATCTCGCTCAGGATTTCAAAAACCAGACCGGCCATGCCATAGACGCCGACATCGCCGCTCGACACCAGGGCAACTCGGTCCCCTGATCGGGCCCTTTCCACAGCGGAGCGGGCGCGGTCGATCTCCTCGGTCATTCCGGTTGAAATCACTTCTTTCCCATCAAGAAGATCCGCGACAAGATCGATATAGGTCCGGTAGCCAACGACCACGTTTGCTCTCGCGATCGCATCGCGGGCCTTGAAGGTCAGGTGGTCATGATTCCCGGGACCAAAGCCGACCAGAAAAAGTTCCCCTTTGTTCGTCATACTATAAACTCCAATCTACGGAACCCTTTATTGTATCGTTTTGTTAAAAAGCTATTCGCGCGACTGCCAACGTGGCCCGTTTCGACTTGACCTTCGGCACCAACAGTTCTTTCGCGCCGCTCGACTTAAGAGCCGCCGCTTCCGAAACGCTCGGCGTGCCGACCCATTTCTCCACCACCACCGACGGGGTCTGAATCCCCTCCACGGCCTGCAACACCTCTTTGGTATATATTTCGAGTGTCCAGCCATGTTTTTCACACAACTGATTAAATGCCGGCTCATCCTGCTTCAGATCAAGCGTGGCAAGAGTCCGGATCGCTTTCATTTGAAACCCGTTCTTTTCAAAGGTCTCTTCGATGAACCGTTCAATCTCCTCAATCGGCGTCCCCCGGTCGCATCCCATCCCGATCGCCAGGCTTTTGGGACGATAAAAGACGGCGCGATCCTGAATCGCGGACGGATACCGGTCTCTCAACCGGTCGGTTACCAGAAGAAACGCGGAATATTTCTTCCCCTGGCCGATTTTCTCCTCTACTTCCCTCCAGGAGGCGAACCGTTCAATCTGTGGCGGAAGGGGAACCGGGCGGGTCCACCAGTTTTTATTCCCCGTCTCCTGGATAAAGGCGACGGGCTCCTCATTGACCACGGCGGCGCTGACCCGAGTGACATTCTCATCCCCTTCCAGAGTCCAGCCAAGTTCCCTCCCCAGAATATCCACAGGGATCGTCTGCCCGACATCGGAAGCGGTCGTCACAACCGGGATAGCCCCCAGAAGTTCCGCTACCTTCCCGGTAAAAGCGTTTGCCCCTCCGACATGCCCCGATAAGACGGAGATGACAAACTGCGCTTTATCATCAATGACCAGGACTGCCGGGTCGACATGCTTGTCTTTAAGATGAGGGGCGATCAGACGTATGACGGCGCCCAGGGAAATCAGGAATATTATCTTTTCATAAGCGTGGAAGAAGCCCCCGATATTTCCGCTTAAGGGCCCCTTCAATGCAATTGCGCCCTCTCCCGCCAACTCCAGGAACTTTTCAGAGACCAGGAAGTCGGATTCCGGGAAAAACGCCAGGATTTTTCGGCCTAGCGCTACGCCCCCTTTGGTAATGGCCACAATGGCAATTTCGCGCGGCATCCCTTATCTCCCTTCTTTCCGGACAATGACCAGAGACAGATAATTAAACCGCTCGTCCTTCACACTTCTCAGGTCACGGACCAGACGCTCTTCCGGACTGCCGCATTTCTCCACCAGAACCGCCCGATCAATCAAGTCCATCTCTTCGAGAAGAGAGACCAGAGCTGGCAAGACAGAACTGACCTTTAAAAAAACCACGGTGTCAAAATGGCGGAGCGCGTCCCGAAGAAATTCCTTTTCGTAGGTGGCCGGCAGGACCGCCACCCGCTCATCCGCCATCGCCAGAGGGACCCCCGCGCGCACCGCGCAGGCCGTAATCGAGGAGACTGCGGGCACAACTTCGATCTCGACTTCAGGGTGAAGCTCCCGCATTAACCGGAAGAGGTAAACAAACGTGGAGTAAAAGAAAGGGTCCCCTTCCGTGATAAAAGCGACATCCGTTCCCTCTCTGAGCTTTTGGTGAATCGTTTCCACCGACTCTTTCCAGACCGGCAGAAGCCGCTCCATCTCCTTTTCCATCGGGAAGAGCAGCCCCATAAACCGGCTCTTGTCTTCCACCAGGTTTTCCACGATCCGGAGCGCATAGCTTCCGGCCCCCGGACGGCAAGCCGGGTAACAGATTATTCCCGCCGACCGGAGGCGGTTCAATCCCTTGATCGTCATGAGCTCCGGATCCCCCGGACCGACGCCGATGCCGTAAAACTTTCCCGTCTGAATCTTTCCCTGTTTCATCTCTATTTATTCCGTTCGTCTTTTAGCGACCGCCACCGTGACCGGATTGAGCGCTTCATACCGGACCATTTCCAGAATCGGCTTTGACCGCGAGATTTGAACCAGCGTATAGGAGACTTCCCAGGGCTTTCCTTCAAAAAACCTGGCAAAGAGATGGCTGTTTTCCATGGTAATCAGATTGGCGACAATCCTCCCCTCCGGACGGAGCCGTGCCGCGCAAATTTCGAGGATCTCCCCCATCTCCCCTCCCGAACCTCCGATAAATATCGCATCGGGGGATGAAAACGTTTCCAGCCCTTCAGGGGCCCTTCCGCACACCGCGCGGACATTTATTACCTGAAACCGGTCAAGGTTCGTCTGAATCAGTTCATAGTCTTCCCTGTTTTTTTCTATGGCGAAGACCCTCCCGGATGGCGCAAGCCGTCCCGTTTCCACGGACACCGATCCGGAACCGGCCCCGATGTCCCAAACAACGCTGTCGGGCCGAAGGTTCAGTTCGGAGAGGGAGATCACCCGCACCTCTTTTTTGGTAATCAGGCCTGCTTTCGGTTTCCGGCAGACAAAGAGGTCATCCGGGATTCCGATTAATCCGGACCACCGGACCGCTCCGGGAAGAGATAATCCGCCCTCTTCGTTTTTTTTCAATATCACGACATTTAAAGGGGCGAATTTCTCTTCCGCGGCCTTGAACAGATCGGTTTCCACCACCCGCTCTTCCGCGCTTCCGAGGTTTTCACAAACCCAGAGCGTCCAGCCCGACTCGCCCCGGTCAAGAAGAAACCTGGCAATGGCTGCAGGGGTATTGGTTTCATCGGTAAAAAGCCCGATCAGCTTCTTATCTTCCAGCGCCGGGAGGAGGTTTTCAACCGGCCGGGCATGAAGACTGACCAGAGCCGCCTCCTGCCATGATTCTCCCGCGCGGGCAAATGCGATCTGCATGGCGCTCACGGAAGGAACAACCTCGACCCGCTCCTTCCCGATCCTCTTGATCAGAAAAGATCCGATCCCGTAAAAAAGGGGATCTCCAGAAGCGAGCACCACCACCTCTTTTCCTTCTCCCAGCGCGCTGATCACCCGGTCAGCCGCCTCTTTCATATTCGATCCGAGAACGAGTTTTTCACCCTTCCTCTCCGGAAACCATGAAAGATGGCGCTCGCCTCCGACAAGGAAGCCGGCTTTCCTGATCCGCTCAAGTATCGGCTGAGAAAGAGTGTCAGGTCCCTCACCGCCGATTCCGACGATCCACGCCTTTGCGATCATCTCTTCCCTTTTCCTCCGGACCGTTCAATGCATCCCCGGCCAATCAAATTCCCTTCAAAATCGGTCATCAGGCATTCCACAGTCAGCGCCCCTCCGGCATGCCGACTCGCTTCTGCGCACACGCGCAGAGCCAGTTCGTTAAAAAACGAGTTTAACCCCCTGGACTGAATAATTTCGGCCACATGCCGGGCAGTATTGGCCGCTTCGATCTCTTTGACGGTATCGGCGCCGGCGCCGCACTTTTCTGCGATTTCAGCCAGAAACCGGGTATCGACTTCCGAACCGGCGGCATGGGTCATCATTTTTCCGACCGCCATCTTGGAAAGTTTGCCGATCATGCCTGAAATGGTGATCTTTTCAATTTTTCTTTTGACGCATTCCTTGAGCGCATGGCCGACAAAATCCCCCATCTGGACAAACGCCCCTTCAGGAAGATCAATCCATTTTTTCGCAAATTTTTCGCTCATCCCTCCGGTGGTCGCGACAATATGGGAATAACCGTTCTTTTGCGCGACCCCCATCGCGACGCTGATGCCTGCCCGGAACGCGGATGTGGAGTAAGGCCGAACGATCCCGGTGGTACCCAGAATCCCGACCCCGCCGACGACGCCGAGGCGGGGCAGTTCAGTCTTTTTCGCCAGTTCCTCTCCCCCCGGAACCGAAATGACCACTCTCAATCCATGCTTTTTCAATAACCGGCCTCCGGCATCTTTCACGGCATCCATAATCATTTTCCGGGGGACTCTTGTGATATCGGGGCTTCCCACTTCTAGACCCAGGCCCGGGAGGGTCACTTTTCCAACCCCCCTACCCGCTTCCAAAAAAATATCTCCCGCATCCCCGGTCAGGGAGACCCGGGATTGAATCATCGCCCCGTGGGTTACATCGGGGTCATCTCCCGCATCCTTGATCACACCGCATTCCGCCCAATTGGTGGAAAAATCGGTTGCCGCTATCGTAAAAGTCACCCTCTGGCCAGACGGAAGGACAATGTCAGCCGCCTCTGACTTTTTCTGTTTCAGGAGAGACCAGACCGCCCCCCTGGTGGCTGCCGCCGCGCAGGCGCCCGTAGAAAAACCTGTACGGGTCCCTTTTTCTCCCTCTTTTTTATTCAAGACCGGTCGCCGCTCCTGGTTTTTCTTTGTATCGGCTTAAAATCCATCCCAGAATGGCTCCCAGGAGCGCCGCTTTAAAGCCTCCTGAAAGGAGTTCCGCGCCGTTCAGATGGTATCGTTCAGGATTGATCCAGGATGCAGTCGCTCCCCCAAGAACCGAAATGCCCCAGATCATTAAAGTGGATTGGAAGGCCGAGCGGTAGGGATACGACCGGAGCTGCATGCCCGTTAAAGCGCCTGTTCCTGCCGCGAGTGCGCCCATGAAGGCCCCGCCGACGCTAAACGAGAAGAGCAGTTCAAGCCAGGACCCTTCCAGTTTTTCCAGGGCGAATACCGCTTCAAGGCCGAGGATCGAAAGTCCCCAGAAGAGGCCTGCCGCAAGACCCGGCCAGATAATCTCAATGACCGGAGGTTTCATGATATTCCGTTCACTCAGTGGCATGCCATTCCGACACTATGGCGATAGCTGTGAAACCTGTCATGCGCCCAGTTTCCCAGAAATTCAGGGCCAAAAAGAACGACTCCGTTCAGGAGAATCAGAAATACGACCAGACCGGCCATCTTGACCTTTGAAAGGTTTTTGATTCCGCCAGAAACCGTTTCTGACACCGGTAAAGATTCAACGTTCATAAATAACTCCTCCTTGATTATTAAGAAATTAAAATAACTAACTGCCTCCCGCGAGGGCAAGCCGGATCAGCGCGTTCATGATCGAGACCGCAACCGGAGTGCCCCCTTTTCTCCCAAGGGAGGTAATGTAAGGAACATCGAGTGAAAGAAGTGCGTCTTTCGACTCCACTGCCGAAACAAATCCGACAGGCACGCCGATGATCAGCGCGGGAGAAACTTCTCCCTCCCCGACCAGCCGGATCAGTTCGAGCAGGGCCGTCGGTGCATTCCCGATCGCGAAGATCCCGCCGCCATTTTTCACCGCCTTCCGCATGGAACAGATCGCGCGGGTGATTCCCAGGGCTTTGGCCTCCCGCATGACATCTTCATCTGAAATATAACAACAAACGTCTCTTCCCCCCAGCCGCTTCAGGCCAGCCTTGCTGACGCCCGCCTGAATCATCTCCACATCGGCGACAATGGGGACTCCCTTCCTGAGCGCTTCAATCCCGGAAGCAATCGCCCCCGGATGAAAGCGAATCATTTTTGCGAACTCAAAATCAGCGGAAGCGTGAATGACCCGCCGGACAACCTGGAATTCTGGCGCTGAAAAGGAATGGGGCGCCATTTCCGATTCAATGATTCTAAAACTTTCCTCTTCTATTTTTTCAGGATCAATGATTTTTGGAACCATGATGGCGCCCTCCATGATGATGCTCCTGATGCGCCCCCGGTGACGGATCCGGAACAAGCTCCGGGAACTGGAACTTGCAGAGGTCGCAATTCATCAACACCGGACCCTGACTCATGGCTTCAAACCGTTCCTCAATCAGCTCCATCAGGAGCGGGTCTTTCCCCATATGGTTCCCCTGGAGAATCTCCGCCTCGGGATACTTTTTCCGCTGTTCCGATACCAGATCCTGAATCCGCTTGATCAAGACGCCTGTAAAAATAAAATAGGGGAGCGCGATGATCCGTTTGGCCCCCAAAGCCGCGCACCGCCGTATCCCTTCGGGAAGATTGGGAAGGGTGACGCCGATAAAACAGGTTTCAACCCAGCCATACCGGTTCTGCTCCCAGAAAAGACGGGCGACCTTGTGCATGTCGCCATTCGCGTCGGGATCGGAGCTTCCTCTTCCGATGAGAAGAATCGCCGTCTTTTCGCGGGGAATCGGTCCGGCCTTTTCTTCAGCCTCCCGGACCCTTTCCTGAACAATTTTGAAAAGCGAAGGGTGAATTCCAAGAGGGGTCCCATACTGAAAAACAATGCCGGGGGATTTTTCCCTTGCCTCCCGGATCACCTCCGGAATCTCTGTTTTGGAATGGCCCGCGCCAAAAAGGAGAAGCGGAAGCACCTGTACCCGCGCTGTCTCATCCTGGCGGTAACCGAGCAGCACCTCCCGCATTCCCGGCTCTGCCAGCTCCACAAAAGCCGCTTCAATTCTTCTCTGCGGGTGCCGCCTCTTCATCTCTGAAACCGTCTCCAGAAACTCCCGGTTTCCCTCATCATCGCGGCTGCCATGTCCAATCAGAAGCCAGACGTCCTTATTATTATTTATTTTTTTTTCGGCCATATATTTCCCTCTTGATTGACCGACTCATGGTAACCGTACGGCCCGCTTCAAATCAATCCTTTATTCCTCTATTTCAAGCGCCAGGCCAGGCTCCCGAAAAGGAG
>DATNMI010000434.1:0-2278 GCA_035602375.1 Nitrospiria bacterium
GGCCAGGGCAAAGCCCTCAAAGCCTGAGATGCCTTTGACCATGGATTCAATGAATCCGGTCAGCGATTGCTGGGCCTCCTCGATCCCTCTTTTAAATTCATCCCCCTGGGCGGTCATCTTTAGAATTAACGGAGATTCTTCTGCCATTTCGTGCCTCCTGATTAAAAGTTAGTTTCATTCATTTACCAGGTCATCCTTTGAACACGGGCCATGTTCCGGTCATTCGACAGCGTCACCGATCGGTCCATCGCCTTCTTGATTCTGGCCATCAGGTCCGGCTTGGCGTTATCAAACTCAGCCTTGAAATGGATCCTCGCCGGAATATGGACCGAGAGCTTGCGTCTTATATATCCCCCCTCAATGGCGAACTTGGATGAATGGATCCCTCCCCTGTAAATTTCGCGGCTGCCGATCGATAAATAACCGCCGTCCTTGGCCGTGATATCCCCGCCCTCTTCATGAATTCTGAGAATCTTGGAGATCTTCGCCGTCCACACAAGGTTGGAAATGTCATCGCCCGTAACGGTGGAGGAGAAATTTCCACCCTTGGAGAGTTTTCCCAATGCCGCGATACTATATTCCCCCTGTCCGGAGAGATGCGTCTTGACGAACATTTTCCGGAACCGCGCGGCGAACGTCTTCATCTCCCGTTTGACGAGCTGGTTGGTTGTTCTTGGCAATTCGGAGAGGACATGGGACATCTGATCAACTATTTCAAAGGCGAATTTCATTTTACATTCCTCCTGTTAGTTTAGTTTCTTATCGCCGTTTCCTTCGGGACTTAACTTTCTTCTTTTGGGCTCCCTCTGGCTGATCTGAGGCAATAACCTCTGCCGGATTCATGCCGGCCAGTTCCGTCAGGCATTCATGATCGCTGTCTTTCAGCGCGGCCTGCAACTCAACCAAAGTCTCGCAACCAAACAGGACTGGCGCCATTTTGGCGGATCTTGCCAACACCCGGGACCGGAAGGCCAGGTGAAGCTTGTCCATTACCGCGAGCATGACATTTTTATCGATTAACCGGCTGCTCTCTTCTGCTTCCTTAAGCTCTGAAAGGGTCGCCTGGCTCGCGGTCAACCGGGTCTTTTCAGCCAGAAGGCTCTTTTTATCCCCCCTGGCGGCCCTGCCAAGGCCCTTGATTTTGGATTCTCTGGTCGGGTCAAGGCTTCGCTTCAATGCCCTGTCAGCCTTTGCGGGATTGATTCCCCCGCCAGGTTCTTTGACTAGAACGCCGCGACTAATCAGGGCGTAAATCCGCTGGCGTGTGACGGCCTTCCGTCTTGCATATTCTGAGATTGAAATTGTTTTCATATGGTGTATCTGTAACTCACTGAAAATGTTGGAATCTAGGTGGTTTCCGCGGCATTTCGACCTGCATTAAACTAGGCCCAGGAAGGACCCAGACTACCCCCCCCAGGGGGTCTGCCGCTTTCGCCCTGATGAGCCTTCTTTTGTGCAGACGTCTGCACTTTCCTATTCAATGGGAAAAAAATCCTTTATTCAATTTGGCATGTTCTGCTCGCACATAGGTATCGAATGTCTGGACTGTTCCGAGCAACCCTTCGAGTTCAAAGAGGTTATCGTTGAGGGCGGCTTCCCTGATCGCGAAGAGATACGTATTATGCAAATTCCAGAAACGCGCGAGGTCGAAGGGGTGGGGAAAGTCTTTAAATAGAATTCTGGTTTTTTCCAGAAGCGTTTCAGCCTTTTTCCGCGTTTCTAGTATCTTGTCATATACATCTTGGGATGCGGCCACTGGCTTTGAAATCTTCAAGGTGTATTCTGAATTGATAGCCATTGTTTTTCTCCTTTTACTTGTTTGATTGGTTTATTTAATTTCCTGAAGCGTCTTAATAAATTCAACCCGTTCGGTCGTTGCCTTGCGGTAAAACTCATGCCTCCTTTCTATGAATTTGATAACGTACATTCGATAAACGACATTGAACTCTTCGAGATGCTGATAATAAATTTCAATAGCGGGATCGGCGAAAAGGCTCCTGTATTTCGTCAGATTGGCCAGATGTTCCTCTTTTGGCCGTCCAGAGATTTCTTTATCCGGAGGAAACAATTTCATTTCCATTCTGCGCCGCGCGGCTAATGCCTGGCACTCGTCCTTTCGGGTGAGACATTCCGCGGTCATGGTGGTCCTGGGAATGTTGAGGCTCCGGTGGAGCGGCCAGCCTTTCGACGGGCTGGATTCGATCACCTGAAGATCCGGAGCGTCTCCGACCCGCCCGCAATAGAAGCACTCGAGGCGCATGACATTTTTTGTTATTTC
>DATNMI010000447.1:0-2320 GCA_035602375.1 Nitrospiria bacterium
GGGGGCCGAACCTCCGGAAGGTTCAAAGAGACCGAACCCGGAACCGGAAAGAGAAGCGGAAGGGAGCATTCCCAGAGAACCCGTCAACATCGCCGCCTCATCGCTGAGGATATCCCCGAACATATTGTCGGCGAGTACTACGTCAAATTGCCGGGGGTTCCGGACCAACTGCATGGCCGCGTTGTCGACATACATATGGTTCAGCGCCACATCGGGATATTCCTTGCCCACCCGGACGACGACATCGCGCCAGAGCACCATCGTCGTCAGAACGTTGGCCTTGTCAATAGAAGTGACTTTCTTTCCTCTCTTGCGTGCGGCTTCAAATGCCACCCGGGCGATTCTTTCAATCTCTTCGGTCGTGTAGACCAGCGTATCGAACGCTCTCTCGCCCGTTGGCGTCTTTTCACGCCCTTTCGGCTGTCCGAAATAGATTCCACCGGTCAGCTCCCTGATAATAAGAATGTCAAACCCTTCGCCCACGATATCGGAACGGAGGACGGAAGATTTCGCCAACGCCGGGAATACGATGGCCGGGCGGAGATTGGCAAAAAGCCCGAATATTTTCCGGAGAGGGAGAAGCGCTCCCCGTTCCGGCTGCTCTTCCGGAGGAAGCTTTTCCCACTTGGGACCGCCGACAGATCCAAAAAGAATCGCGTCGGACGCTCTGCAAATTTGAACCGTTTTCTCCGGGAGCGCTTTCCCTTCGTGGTCAATACCTGCCCCGCCCACATTGGCATGGGTCCGGTGAAATTTGACCTGGTACTTCTCCTCGATCCGGTCCATGACCTTCAGCGCTTCGTCCATGACCTCAGGACCGATGCCGTCTCCCGGCAATACCGCAATTTTAAATTCCTTTTTCACGACCATTCACCTCTTAAATTAGCAATAAAAACAAATGCTTACGAATTGTTCATGATTTTTTATCTAGAGTGTCAGTATACCGGAACAAACAGGATCAAATCAAGCGTTCAGACAGCAACTTTATAGAGTGGCCGCCAAAGCGGCGTTTGACCGATGTCCGGTTATAGGGTACCCTTCACAACAGGATCGGATGTTTGATTCATAAACAATTGGGGATCAAGGGTGAGTAAATTCAAAGAGCGGCTGGCCCGTGAAATCCCGGCGTGGGTTCAAAAGGGATGGGTTACCCGCCAGAACGGAGATGAAATTCTAAAGAACGTCTCCTCGGGCGATTCGAAGAGTCCGAACAAACTTGTCTTTGCTCTCCTGATTCTCGGCGTCATTCTGCTCGGTTCCGGGGTCGTCACCTTTTTCGCCGCCCACTGGAACGGAATGGCCAAGATTTTTAAACTCTCCCTATTGTTTGGCGGAATCTGGACCGCCTATGGACTGGCTTCCTGGTTTCGTGAGAACCATCCGGATTCGTCAATCTGGCAGGCATTCCTTCTGCTTGGCGTCATTCTTTTCGGCAGTAATATCTTTCTGATTGCCCAGATCTATCACCTGGATGCCCACTACCCCAATGGGGTATTGCTCTGGGCGGCAGGAGCCCTTTTGACGGCCATTATAATGGACGCCCAGGCCCCGATCTACCCGGCAATCTTCCTGTCTGTTTTGTGGGGCGGTTTTGAAACGCTCAATTTCGACCATCCCTTTTTCTGGCAATTTCTAATCCTCTGGATCGCCATTCTCTTTCCCATTTATAAACAGGCCTGGAAACCGGCGGCGCATGCGGCCATCATCGGACTTTTGGTCTGGACTTTCATGGAGCTCGTCCATTACAGCTTTAGAAATCCATGGATTTCGACGCTGATCATCGAATCTATTTTCCTCGCCTATCTGGGGCTCTTTCTTGCCGGCAAGATATTAAACAGTTATTCGAAGACATCCGTTCTCTCCTCCCCTTTTCAACGGTATGCCCTTTCAGCGCAACTCTTTTCTCTTTATTTTTTAACCTTTCCGATATTCTTTGAACGAAGCTGGAACCAGGAACTGACAAGACGGATGATTCCGGTGAACGGAATCATGCCTTGGAATCTCTTCTTCCCGGCGCTCTTGGGTCTGAACGTTCTGCTGATGATCTGGTATTGGCAAAAAAAAGAATCGCCGGAACACCTCCCCCTGATGAGCGCCGGGTATGGGATCATTTTCCTGGTTCTTGTTTTGTTCGGCCTCAATCTTATGAGCTTGAACGGATTTATTTTAGCCTTCAGCGGAAATCTGATGGCAATTCTATTTAATCTGGTCTTTTTTGGGGGCCTGGTCTGGCTTGTCTATTACGGGGTCCGGACCCAGGAGACCTTCATTGTCAATCTCTCGTTTGCCTTCTTCGCGCTCACCCTTGTCAGCCGTTACT
>DATNMI010000495.1:0-5372 GCA_035602375.1 Nitrospiria bacterium
GGACGAATCAAGCCAGCGGGTGGCGACCTTCGCGAAGGGAACATTGGCCGATCTGGCCAGCGCGTCCGTAAAAGAGATGGTCCGGTAGTCCCTGAGGGGGTCATCTTCCCAGTTATGCCGCCGCAGATGCATGAGTCCGCCATGAAAGGTGATGGGGGTATCCGGAGAGGCTTTCTTCTCTTCCAGCGCGGCGGCGGCTGTGATCAGCTTGAAAACGGAGGCGGCGGGGAATGTCGCCCTGAGGGCTAGCCCTTTTAATTTAGGATTGTAGTGGGAATGTTCCACCATCGCCAGCACTTTTCCGGTATTGGGGTCTATGGCGACGAATACGCCGTATGGGACCTTGTATTTCTTGAAATAGGTTTTCATCTTGTCCTGGAGAAGAGGGTCCAGCGTATAAACCACCGTGGTCCCGTTGGGGAAACGGGTCTTGTACTGGTTGTCCTCCATTTTTGTCAAATCAGGACGGAAAGATTCGTCGAACTGCACCCCCTGCGGCACGGCCTTCAGCGGCGTATCCGCCAGCGCCGACTCGAGAGAGGATGGCGATACCGAAAGCGAATCTATTTCACTCTGAGCCAGGGCGGGAACAACCCAAAATAGCGCTATAACCCCTGGTAAAATAAAGGATTTTACCCATTGCATTTGTAGTCAGCCTCGTCATATTCAAGAAAGTGGATATTTGGACTGGCATCCGGATCGTTCCGGACCATCCTTCTATTATACCTCAAGAAATTTTTTCTGCCTCTTTGGCTTCCTGTTCTTCAATGGTTAATGAAGCTTCAAAGCTCCTGACCATGGACCGGAGCTTTTCGATCAGGATCATCTTCTGCCTTCGGAGGTTTAATATGTCGCTCTTCATCCGGGAAGCCTCTTCGCGGACGTTCCTGACAATCTGTTCAGCATGGGTTTCCGCCTCCTTGACAATCAGGGCCGCCTCTTTGGTCGTGTTCGCCTTCTGCATTTCGATCACGCCCTGCGCGGATATCAGGGTCTGGCTGAGCATTCCCTCTTTCTTCTTGAACTCCTTCAGATCCTCTTCGAAGCGGGCCATCTGTTCTTTCAGCTGAAGGTTCTCCCGGATCAGGGATTCATAGTCTCCCGAAAGGGTTTCAAGAAAATGGTCCACTTCCTTGCAATCATACCCTTTCCATTTGACCTTGAACCCCATCTGCTGAATGTCAAGCGGTGTAATCTTCATGAAGGTTCCTCCATATTAACTGCTTCCTGAAAGTTTAACCAAGCCTGATGGCTAGCTGATAAAGAGATTGTACCAGAAAACTTCTCAGAAAAAAGATGACTAAAATCACCAGAATAGGAGAAAGGTCAATGCCGGTCCGGTAGGTTCCTGTGAGTTGCCGGAAAGGGGCCAGAACCGGTTCAGTGACCTTATGCAGAAACTGGACAATCGGATTGTACGGGTCCGGATTCACCCAGGAAACCAGCGCCCTCGCGACAATGATGTAGGTATAAATCTGAAGGACATAATCCAGCACGATGGCGATGGACCTTATAAAATTTCCCATGACAAACATAATTAAGAACTGCCTTCCTTTCCTTTTTTCACGCCGGAGGATTCCTGCCCCGATGCCTGCCCCAGTTCGCGGGCCCGGACGGCCGCCGCTTCCACGCAGGAGATCACCGTCTCCCTGAACTTTCCTTTTTCAAGGGCCGACAATCCCGCCACGGTTGTCCCTCCGGGAGAGGCGACTTTCCGTATCTGTTCCTCCGGCGAGAGCCCGGTTTTAATCAGCATTTTCACCGCTCCAAAAATCGTTTGCGTGACCATCTTATAGGCCGTCTCCCTGGGAAGCCCGGCCTTGGCGCCCCCTTCCACCAGGGAATCGGCAAAAAGAAAGAGATAGGCCGGACCGCTGCCGGAAAGGGCCGTCACCGCGTCCATCTGTTCTTCCGGAACTACGACCGTCTGGCCGATCCGGTTAAACAGCCTGCGGGAAGTCCCTCTCTCTTCCCTGCCGACTTCCGGGCTGAAACAGAGCGCCGTCATGCCGGTTTTGATCTGGGCGGGCGTGTTCGGCATGGCCCGCACCACCTTCTGAGTCCGTCCTAGCCACGCTTGAATGGTGGTCGTCGCGATTCCCGCCGCGACCGATACGATCAACGCTTCCGGAGAAAGGGCTTCCTGAATATCCTGCAGAAGTTCTTTCATGTTTTGCGGTTTGACCGCGAGGACCACCAGAGATTTTCCCTCTACCGCCTTCCGGGCGCTGGAGGCCGCATGGAGCCCCTTCATCTTCTTCCCAAACTTGAGTCTGGAGGAATCGGCGTCAAACACGGTGATCCCGCCAGGCGTCGCCGAAGGGAGAGACGCCAGGGCTTTCAAAAGTATCCCCCCCATGTTCCCCATCCCCAGGAGGGCGATCAAAGAACGGCCCATTTGTTTTTACTCCCCTCTCTCTCCGAAAATCGCCCGTCCAAGCCGGACATGGGTGGCCCCTTCTTCCACACCGGCCTCAAAGTCGTCAGACATTCCCATCGAGAGGCAATTGAAATGCTCGGCTCCTCCCCGCTCCCTTAAATTCCATAGCAAACTTTTGAGTTTCCGGAAACAGTCGCGCGAATCTCCACCCTCCCGAACCGGCGGGGGCACCGTCATCAACCCTCGGAGTTTAACATATTTTAAACGGTTTATTCTATCAAAGGCGTCGAGGAGCGCTTCGGGGGAAAAGCCCTCTTTTGTCGTCTCTCCTCCGACATTGACCTCCAGCAGGATTTCCTGAACCTGGCCGTTGATTCCCGCCGCCCGGTCTATCTCTTCCGCCAGGCGGACCGTATCGACCGAATGAATCAGCCGGAATCGCCCGACCGCCTGGCGGACTTTGTTCCGCTGAAGCTTTCCGATAAAATGCCATTCGATTGCCGGAGCCGTGCCGGCGAGAATTTCCATCTTGGGTAGCGCCTCCTGAATCCTGTTCTCGCCGAAGACCAGAGCTCCCGCCCGGAGGGCTTCAGAAATCTTTTCGGGAGATACCGTTTTTGTAACGGCGACCAGGGTCACAGACTCCGGAACCCGGCCCGACTGCCGGCATGCGCGCTCGATCCGCGCCCTGACATGGACCAGGTTTTCAGGAATGGACGGCATGGGTTTTCTCCCGGCGTTTTCGGCCATCTTTAATCGAGAATTATCCCGCTCAACATCCTGCCCGCCTTCTTGCCGTCGCGGCGGTAGGAAGGAAGCCGGCCGGGGTCGCAGAAAGTGCAGACCGGAAGGATATGAATTTTGTCCGGAGAAACGCCTGCTTCCACCAGCTGTCTCCTGTTGAATTCCTGAAGGTCGAACGTCATTCTGTTGCCGGAATCTGATATCAGATCTGCCCATCCCGGGAAGAGCCCGAGAAAACGGCCGGTCAGGTCCGACCGGACTTCAAAACAGCAGGAACGGATCGAAGGACCGATCAGACATCGTACATGAGCCGCGCTTCCTCCCATCTTCTTCGTCATTTTTTCCAGCGCGGCGGGACCGATTCTCTCAAAGCTTCCGCGCCACCCCGCGTGGACCGCGGCGATCACTTTTTTTTCTTCGTCGAACAAAAGAAGGGGCACGCAGTCCGCCGAGGCGACGGCCAGAATTGTTCCCCGCATCCGGGTCGCCAGTCCGTCCGCTTCTACCTGGGGGCTCGGCGCGGCCAGGGCTGCGCAGTTTCCCTCGTCGACCTCGACGATCTCTTTCCCATGAACCTGCCTGACCCTGCAAACCGGGGCGCCGATCCCGCGCCGGTTTTCCCCGTCTGTCATGAAAAAATACCGGACTCCGGACCGGGAAAGAGGTTCCCGTTCCATCGTCCCGTCTGAAATGGCTTTTCCGATCGTCACGGTTCAGGAACTCTTTTTTCGGATAAAAGCGGGAATTTCCCACTCCTCTTCCTCAAGCCGGACTTCCACATGCGGAATCGAATGCGCCCGGTTGCGCAAAAAGGCCGGAGCGTCGAACTGATCGAGTTCTTCCTTCGGTTCCCGAGGCGCCGGGGCCACAGTGGCGTTTTCCTCTTTTTCAGGGATAAGGACCGCCTCGATCCTCTTTTCCTCAAAACCGGTAGCAATGACTGTTACGGTCACTTCTTCCATAGGGGAATCCTCGAGTACCGCTCCGAAAATAATGTTTGCGTCCGGATGGGCGCCCCTTTGAATGATGGAAGAAGCCTCTTCCACTTCGTTGAGGGAGAGGTCGGTTCCCCCGGAAATATTGATCAGGATGCCTCTGGCTCCCTCCACCGATCCGTGGTCGAGCAGAGGACTCGAAACGGCGCTCTGGGCCGCCTCGATCGCCCGGTTGGGCCCGCGGCCTCTGCCCATCCCCATCACTGCCCGGCCTCCGTACGACATGATCGTCCGGACATCCGCGAAATCGACATTGATCAGACCAGGGGTCGTGATCAGATCGGCGATGCCATGGACCGCCTGGCGGAGGACATCGTCCACAATCCTGAAAGCAGAGGTCATCGGCGTATTCTTGTCGATCAACCCCAGCACCTTCTGATTCGGAATGACGATGAGCGTGTCGGCGTTCCGCTTGACCTCCTCAATCCCTTCCTCGGCCCTCCGGGTCCTTTTAGACCCCTCAAACAGGAATGGCCGGGTGACCACGGCGACCGTCAGGGCGCCGAGTTCCTTTGCGATCTGGCAAATGACCGGAGCCGCTCCGGTCCCCGTGCCGCCTCCCATGCCCGCGGTCACAAAAACCATGTCGGCGCCTTCCAGAAGCTCCCGGATCCTGTCCCGGTCTTCCAGCGCGGCCTCCCGGCCTATCGAAGGATCGGCGCCCGCGCCAAGCCCTTTGGTCAGCTTGCTCCCGATATGAAGTTTCTGGGGAGCCAGCGAAAGTCCCATCGCCTGCACATCGGTATTGAGCGAAACAAACTCTACCCCTTCAAGGTGGCTTTCAATCATGTTGTTGACGGCATTGCACCCGCCGCCCCCTACGCCGATCACCTTGATCTTGGCGAACTTAACTTCCTGATCCTCCTCAAACAAGAACATAGCGCCTTCCCCCTTTTTTAAAATATTTCCCGCATCCAGCCCTTGACCCGGCCCAGCATTCCTGCCTGGCGCCCCCCCTGATTTTCCGTCTTTTCCCTTTCATGAACGGCGTGGAGTATCAACCCGACGCCGGTCGCGTACATGGGACTCCGGACCACATCGGCCACCCCCCCCACGCCGATCGGATACCCCACCCGGACAGGGAGATCGAGCGTCCTTTCGGCAATCTCGACCATGCCTTCCATGAGAGCGCTTCCGCCCGTAATGACGACGCCGGAAGCGGTCATCTCCTGACGGCCGTTCTTTCTGATTTCTTCTCCGACCAGCTTGAAAATTTCAACGGCCCTCGATTCGATTATTTCCGACAGAAACCG
>DATNMI010000500.1:0-3641 GCA_035602375.1 Nitrospiria bacterium
TGAGTTCATCGACTTTGTTCTCCATAACGGCGAACTCGATTTTTTTATGGAGGAGATTGAAGTGAAGGAGCGTTCGCATTTTCAGGGTCTGACGATCGGAGAGGCGAGAGCCAGAAACCAGACAAATGCGAATATTCTGGCCATCAAGAAGAAGAAAGAAAACCGGCTGATCGCGGGGCCGGAACCCGAGGTTGCCATAGAAGAGGGAGACCTCCTCATCATACTGGGGACCAAAGGACAACTCAAAGAGATGGAAAGATTGATCGCGTCTGCCTGATTGGCCGGCGGCGGGGGTTATTTTTCCGGGACGAATTTTAGCGCCGCAGAGTTGATGCAGTAACGCAGGCCGGTCGGAGGGGGGCCGTCCTCGAAGAGATGTCCCTGATGTCCGCCGCACCGCCTGCAATGGACCTCGGTTCTCGGTACAAAGATTTTGAAATCGGTCTCTGTGGCAATCGCGGTTTCATCGGCAGGTTTCGAGAAGCTGGGCCACCCGGTCCCGCTGTCAAATTTGGTCTCCGAGGAAAAGAGAGACTGTCCGCATCCGGCGCACTGATAGGTGCCCTTTTCCTTATGATTGAAATAGGCGTTTTGAAAGGGCGGCTCCGTTCCTTCTTTTCTCAAAACCTGAAACTGTTCCGGGGTCAGGGTTTCTTTCCATTCCTGGTCCGTTTTTTTGATTTCACTCATGACTTTCCTCCCTGTTCCATATATTATAGGGGAGGTTGCCCGCTCCGGGCAACAGTTTCCATGGGACAGCCCTATGCAGGAATTAAAGGGATCCATCTATTATTCCGCGTCCGATCTGGTGAATTTCCTCGAATGCGAACACCGGACCGCCCTTGACGTCCAGGCCTTAAAGTCCTCCCCGCCTCCCGAAGATGAGAATGAGCTTGCAAAAATGATCAGGGTGAGAGGCCGGGACGTCGAGCAAAACTTCATCCGGCTGGCCCAACGCCAGGGGCTCCGGGTCGTTGACCTGTCGAACGCGTCGGGAGAGATTGAGGAGCAGACCGCCCTCGCGCTAAAGGCAATGGAGGCGGGCGCCGATCTGATTTACCAGGCAACCCTTTCGTCCGGGAAAATGACCGGAAGGGCTGATTTCCTCCAAAAAGTAAAATCAACCTCCCGTTTCGGGTCTTATGGCTATGAAGTTCTTGACGCCAAACCGGCCCGTGAACCCCGCGCGGCGTTCATGATCCAGCTTCTTTTTTATTCCGATCTCTTATCAACTCTCCAGGGAAGCGAGCCTCACAGAATCCAATTTCTTCTGGGAGACGGATCGACGCGGACCTATCTGACCGCTGATTATTCAAGATATTTCCGTTTTGTCAGGGAAAGATTTCTCGACAGGGCGGCCGATCGCGGGGCGAAGAGCGCTCCCGAACCTTGCGACCTCTGCCCGGAGTGCCGTTTCCGGAAAGTGTGCAATCTGGAATGGGAGAAGGAGGACCGGCTCTACCAGGTGGCTGGAATATTGAAAAGCCAGGTCCGGAAACTCGAAGCGGCGGGAATCGGAACAATGGCTGCCCTGGCCTCCCTCGATAGAGGCCGAACAATACCGCGTCTGGCGCCGGAAACGCTTGAGAGATTAAAAGGACAGGCCTGCCTTCAGGCCGCGAAACGGGATACAGGGAAAGACCGATATGAGCTTCTTCCGCCTGACCCCGAAGGGAGAAGGGGGTTTTTCCGGCTCCCCCCTCCGGACAAGGGGGACATCTTTTTTGATATTGAAGGGGACCCCCTTGAACCGGGAGGGCTCGAATATCTCCTGGGGGCCTATTTTTTTGAGGAAGAGGTTCCCCGCTTTTTCCCGATTTGGGCCCACAACCGGGAGGAGGAGAAGCGGGCGTTTGAAACATTCATTGATTTTGTGCAGGCCCGTCTCGCCCGGTTTCCCGGACTTCATATTTATCATTACGCGCCGTATGAAGAAACCGCTCTGAAAAAACTGATGTCCCTCCACGGGACAAGGGAAGCCGAGGTCGACAACCTCCTCCGAAACCGGAAGCTGATTGATCTCTACCGGGTGGTTCGCGAAGGATTGCGGGTATCGGAAGATTCCTATTCCATTAAAAACCTTGAAATCTTTTTTGGGAAAAAGAGGGAAGGGGCGGTTCAAACTGCCGGGGAGAGCCTGGCCGGCTACGAACGATGGCGAATGTCCCGCGACCCCGTACTGCTGGATCAGATTGCCGACTATAACAAAAAAGATTGCCTCTCCCTGGAGCAGTTAAGAGGCTGGCTCTTGTCGCTTCGCCCTGAATCTATCCCCTGGTTTTCCGCTGAAAGTGGGGAGGAAGAGGAAGAAGGGGAGGCGCGTGAATCGGGGGAGGCGGAATTCCGCCTTTCCCGGTTTAGAGAAGCCCTTCTTGCGGGTCTTCCCGGCAACCGTTCCCTCTGGAAGCCCGCCCACATTTCCAAAGAGATGGTCGCCTGTCTTCTGGATTTTCACCGGCGGGAAGAAAAGCCGTTCTGGTGGTCTCTTTTCGCGAAACGGGAGATGACCCGGGAGGAACGGATTGACGACCCGGAATGTCTGGGGGGGCTTTTGTCCGATCCCGACGCTCCTCCCTACCGGGAGAAACGTTCTCTTGTCTATACCTACAGATATCCCGAGCAGGAATTCAAATTAAGCGAGGGAGACTCCTGTCTTCAGGCCGAAACGCTCGAGCCTGCCGGCAGTTTACTGGAAATTGATGAGGAAAAGAGGATTGTCCGGCTGAAGTGCGGCCCGGGCCGGGAGCCTCTACCGCCGGAACTCTCCCTGGTTTCCGCGAAGAGAATTTCCTATGAACCGCTCCGGGAAGCGATCTACAGGGTGGCCGAGAGCCTGATTGCGGGCGACGGGAAATACCGGGCCATGACCGATTTCCTGGAAAGGGCCTTGCCAAGATTCAAGGGGCGGCCGCCTGGGGAGCCGGTCATTTCTCCGGGGGCGCCGCTCCTCGAAGCGGCCATTGAAGCGGCAGCCAACCTTAAAGAGAGCTTTCTTTTTATCCAGGGACCTCCCGGAGCGGGAAAAACGTTTACCGGTTCCCATCTGGTGACAGGCCTCCTTCAGCGGGGGTTTAAGGTCGGCATCTCCTCGAACAGCCACCATGCGATCAACAACTTCCTGCAGGCGATTGAAAAGAGGGCATGGGAAGTGGGATTTTCGTTCAAGGGGGTCAAGAAATCGAACCGGGATGACCCCGACACCTGGATATCGGGAGAATGTATCGGCGACTCTTTTGATTCAAGGGAAATCCTTTCCCTGAAGCCCGATCTTGTGGCGGGGACCGCCTGGCTTTTCTCAAGGCCGGAATTCGACGGGACGCTCGACTATCTCTTCATCGACGAAGCGGGCCAGGTTTCGCTCGCCAACCTTCTGGCGGCCGGAACGTCGGCCCGGAACCTGATCCTCCTGGGAGACCAGATGCAGCTGGGCCAGCCGGTCATGGGGATCCATCCCCTCCAGTCAGGGGAGTCCTCGCTTGAATATCTCCTGCAAGGGGACGCTACCATCTCTCCGGAGCGGGGGATTTTCCTCGATACCACATGGCGGATGCGAAAAGAAATCTGCCGGTTTATCTCGGAGGCGATTTATGACGGGCGGCTTCGGCCTGAAGCCGGAACGGCCAATCAGCGGATTATTATGG
>DATNMI010000501.1:0-3815 GCA_035602375.1 Nitrospiria bacterium
TGTTGGGGGCATTGACCAATATATCTTCGGACAGAGGGTCGTCAATACCTACCTTAATTTGCGCGACGGGGAGACCGGCGTGATCGGTGGACTCCTTCGGGATGACAATACAAATATGGAGAATAAGATTCCGGGTCTCGGAGATATCCCCCTCCTCGGTTTCTTTTTTACCGGCAAGGACAAGACCAAGATAAAACAGGAGGTGATCCTTACCATTACGCCCCACATTTTACATGGACTGGAGACCCCGGCCAAAGAGCTTCAGGCCTTCTGGTCCGGGACTGAGGAGAGTTACTCCACCAAACCTCTCTTTGCCGACTTTCCGACCACAGGGGATTTCAAGCGGGAGAATGAGAAAGGGACCGCTCCTCTTCTTCCACCGCCCCCGGCCGTGGCGCCCCCTTCAACCCCGCCGTCCGGACAGACCGATCCGGCTGGCCAATCGGTGGTCTCCGTTGTACCTCCCGGGAAACCCGTACTTGAAAACCAGGAGTTCCAGGTATCGATTAATATCGCCGGAGCCAGCGCCATCTCGGACGCGATCCTGTCGTTTAATTACGATCCTCAGGTCCTCGACCTTAAGCAGGCGGTCGAAGGAAGCTTTCTCAAGGGAGACGGAAAGCAGACCTCCTTTGTGACCTCGGTCAACGCCGTAACCGGAATGATGGAGATTCATATTCAACGGGTTGCTGATCAGGAGGGACGGACCGGAGGAGGAACGCTGGCCACCCTCACGTTTCTGCCGAAGAAAAAGGGCGATCCGGGACTGGTACTCCGGGACGCGAAATTGTTAAATCCGGGCAAAAGCGATGTTCCCGCGAAACTTGAAAACGCCAATTTTAAAATTCAGTAGCCGGGAAAAAGCGGGCGGGTTCACACTCCTTGAATTGATGGTGACCCTTGCCATCCTCATGATTCTGGCGTCCATGATCATTCCGTTTTCCAGGATGGCCGTTAAACGGGCGAAGGAATATGAACTTCGGCAGGTGCTCCGGACAGTACGCGAGGCCATAGATGAGTTTCACCAGGATTTTCTCACTGTTCCCTATAAGGGAACAACCATCGCGAAAGATATAGCGGGGGATACAGGATATCCAAAATCTCTGGACATTCTGGTTCAAGGAGTAAAAGATCCTCATTCCATCAAGGGAACTGTGAAACGGTACCTCCGGAAAATTCCGCTTGATCCGGTCACCGGAAAGCGGGAGTGGGGACTGAGATGCAATGCCGACCTGCCTGATTTAGAAGAGTGGTGCGGGGATGACGTGTACGATATCTATTCCATGAGCCGCGATTCGGGAATGGATAAAACAAAATACGCGGGCTGGTGAGGGGCAGGGTATCGTAGGAGCGTCAGGGGGTAGCGGGTAGAAGGTGGCGAGTAGGATTTTAAGGTATAATTAATCATAATAGGATAGGAGAATTAGAATGACAGAAAAGAAAGCCGCAAAAAAGGTCGCAAAGACCGGACCGAAAACCGATAAAATAGAACGTCTGAAGAAAAAAGTGGCCGCCCTCAGAACCGCGCTGGCTGCAAAACCCGAGGAGCGGGATCTTTTCCGTACCTGGCAAAAACGTCTGAAACGGGCGCAGAGGAGAAAAAAGCTTCAGGAGACCGTCCGGAAAAGAATGGACGCCAAGAGGACCAAAAAGACAACGGGAGAGACTGCGGCCGAGGCTCCAAAACCGGAAGCTTCCGCCTCCTGACGCGATGGAAATCAATAAGGCTTTTAAAATCGGGTTGATCTTTGGAGGGGGAGGAATCAGAGGATTCGCCCATCTGGGGGTCTTGAAAGTTCTGGAAGAAGAAAAAATCCCAGTGGATCTGATTGCGGGGACCAGTTTTGGTTCTCTGATCGGAGGCCTTTATGCCGTCAATCCCGACGCGGAATTTCTCAAAGAAAAGATCCTGAGGTTTCTCAAGACGCCGACATTCAAGCGCGCAAGGCTCGAGTTTCTGAAGGAAAGCTTCACTGAAATCAAGGACAGCACCTTTTTCAGCCAGATCAAATCCTATTTCAAGCGGGGGATATTTTATGGAATTTCCCTGAACCGGGGATATTTCATCAGCTCCCTGGAACTTCAAACCACGCTGAATGGCTTGATCGACAATGTTCTGATCGAGGAGACGAAGATCCCATTCCTTTGCGTCTCGACGAATATCCGGAACGGTTCTGAAGTTATTTTTACCGAGGGCCCGCTCCGGACCGCGATCGCGGCCAGTTGCGCGATTCCGGGGATCTTTCCCCCTGTTAAATTGGGAGATCACGAATTGGTAGACGGAAGCTGGGTCAACCGGGTTCCGATTGAACCCGCGTTGCGTGCCGGCGCTACGTTTACCATCGCGATTGAGGCGTCCAACAACCTGGAGCCTTCCGAATTGAAAAGAGGCATAGAAATTGTGCTGCGGTCGAGCGATATTACCCGGAACGCCTTAAGCGAGATCCAATTGAAACTGGCTGATATCGTCATCCGCCCTGATGTGGGTCATATTCATTGGGCCGAGTTCCATCGCGGGATGGAATGTTTTGTAGCAGGGGAGAAGGCAGCGAGGAGCATGGTCGATGCGATCCGGCGGGAGATCCGGAACAAAAGGCTCAAGCAATTTATCCTGGGAAAACCGAAGATGCCATTTCCGTCAAATTCCGCAGGAAATCAGGGGAAATTTCTGGAAGAGATCAACGAAAATGCCTCCTGAAAGGGAGTCTTAGGATGAGAAAAACCTGGGAATATCGGATAGAAGAACTCAGCGACGTTCAGACCGGCAACCAGCTTAACTTTATCGGTGCGGAAGGGTGGGAACTGGTCCACGTCCAATACAAGGAAAACGTCCCCGTCCCGTATACCTGCTTCTTCAAGCGCCCCAAAGAAACATCTCTGCTGTAAGACAGTGAGGAGTTAGGTGTCAGGGTCCAGTCGTAAACCTTTCAAGTCTCTTTTGTACTCCCCTACACCCGACACTCTGTTAACTAATCCCTTGGTTTATCTATCTGGAGATAATCTTGTCCAGCTCCTTCTTGGCCTCTTCGACCTTCATTTTAGCGTCGGGATCGGATTGAAGGACGCTCGTTTCAGTCTCTGAGATAATCGCATCCAGCGGCTTCAAATCCCTTTTCAGATTCCCTTCTGAAAGATGCTCAGCCTTTTCCAGTTTTTGGCGGGCCTCCTTCACTTCCTGAACCGCGCTTCCATAGTTTTTTTCGTCAAGAGCCGAAGCGGCAAGCCCCAGGTGGTCCTTGGTGTCGTTGAGGGCCATCCAGAGCCGGACGCCTTTAAGCGTTGTTTCCAGACGGCTCGCCTGGTCTGATATTTCAGACCGGATGCCCGAAAATTTGTCAGGAACATGTAGCACCCGCTGTTCCCCAAGAAAATACCCCGCGATAAACGCGCCGATAATCAACATCAGCCCGAACAGGAATCTGAACATGGCATAGCTCCTTTCGGAAAAAAGTTACCCTTGAAGTTTATCCTATTTAGGCCTTTGGTCAAAGACAATTTTAACAGGTGAAAAACACCGATTGGCGACTTTGCAAAAAAAATTATCTTGGATATAATAAAAGGCAGTGCCTATTCCATTTTTAGCAACTTTCGTGAAATCACTCGGTTTAACTGCCTGATCGCTATTAACACAACGTAATTTATGGAGGGGGTTATGAAACCATCTCGGAAAATAAAGATGATGAAAGTAATTGCCATTTTAATGGTGATAGCGCCCGTTTTGGCGCTGATGGGTTGTGGAAGCTCAACAATCAGTGGCGGGACCGGGACGGTAACGGGGATCGTGACGGATTCGAGCGGAAATGGTATTGGAGGAG
>DATNMI010000378.1:0-1568 GCA_035602375.1 Nitrospiria bacterium
CCAGACGGGTCACGGGAGTCCCCATATAGCCCGCGGCGCCGACAACGGCAACGGTCAGCGTTGAGACATCTCTTTCCAGCATCCTGCTGACTTCGAGCAGCATTTCAATAATTATGGCCGTCGTAAATGCATGTCCCGTAGTAATTCCGGTATTTACTTTGTCGGTCAGGTATGCGCCGCCTTCGGTCATGGAAGCCGTCAGGGCGCCCAAACCGATCATTTTCACGCCCAGCTTCTCAGCGAACCTGACCGCCTGTAGAATTTTACGCTTGGCGAGATTCCGGTCGGTGTGCATTTGTTTGGCCGAAAGCGGACAAATCACGACATAGCCGGTAACCTCCCGTCCCGTTTGAACATGCTTTAACCCGGTAATCCTGGAGCCGATGAGCGGGGGGATAATCATGAGGCATTTTTCAACCAGCGCGGGGGAGATATGTTTTGCAAAGGGGAATTTAAGCTGAACGTCCGCAAGGCTCTGGGGATGGATCATGAAACCATACGATCCATTTTCTACCAGAAGCCTTGCGAGAAATCCGGGTAAAAAGAAGATCAGGAGATCCCTGATCGCGCCCACAACCAGACCTGACATTACGAAAAAGGTTTTAATCCATTTCAACAAATCAATTCCTTCCGGATTTACGGAATTATTTCAGATTCCGGGCATGGTGTTCAGGATCAGGTCGAAAGAATCCTTAACTCAAGATACTGCAACAGGCATGCCTGAATGTTGACCAGAATGGAATTAAAACATGTCGTATATTCAATGACTTGCAAATGCGGCTTAAAAACGGCGTTTTGCGAATGGACAAAAATGAGGGTCGTCAGTAGTTAAGGTAAGGGTCTCTTGTTTTGCCGGAGCGTCCCGATCATCTGATCGTGAATCAGGCCGTTGGAGGCGATCACGCTTTTCTGGTAGATCGAAAACCGGTTTCCATCCAGACCGGTCACGACGCCGCCGGCCTCTTGCACGATCAGGCTTCCGGCGGCCATGTCCCAGGGAGAGAGGGTCAGTTCCCAATATCCGTCAAAAATTCCGGCCGCCGTATAACAGAGATCAAGGGCGGCCGATCCGGTCCTGCGGATAGCCTGGCCTTGAAGGCTGAAACTGTAAAAATGATCGAAGTTTTTCTCCGGATTTTCCCGGATATCGTAGGAGAAACCGGTAACCAGCAGCGATTTTTGAAGCTCCCGCTCTTCTGATACCCGGATCGGGTTCCCGTTTAAAAACGCCCCTTTCCCTTTTTCCGCGGAGAACATCTCCCGTCGAACAGGGTCAAACACCACGCCCAGTTCGACGTTTCCGTTGATTTCAAGGCCGATGGAGACGCAAAAAAAAGGAAAGCCATGAACAAAATTAGTGGTCCCGTCCAATGGATCGATGACCCATTTGCAGGGAGAGTCGTTCTTGTGAAGACCGGACTCCTCCGCGAGGATCTGGTGCTTCGGGAATTTCTCCAGGATCAGCGTCTTGATAACCGACTCCGCCTCCCGGTCGGCGTTGGAAACCAGATTGTGCCTTCCTTCCCCTTTGAATTCGACGTTGAGATTGCGGCGGGCCTTCAGCAGGG
>DATNMI010000511.1:0-6704 GCA_035602375.1 Nitrospiria bacterium
CGAAGAGTATGGCGCGACCGGCGACCATAAGGAAGCGGTCCGGCGTTCGACGCTCCGGATGGCGCCTGTCATGCTGACCGCGGGCCTGGTGGCCTCAGCCAGTTTTGCGTCTCTTGTCACGTTTCATCTGAAAACCTTCCAGGCTTTTGGTCTCCTGACCGCGTTTGGAATCGTCTCGGCGGTGATCCTGGAGCTTTCCTTTATCCCGGCCGTCCGGGTGGTGATCAAACCGGGCGCGCCTCCGGTAAAGGCGAAGAGTTTGTCCAGTACCGACAGGTCTCTTTCCGCCCTCGGCGGTTTTGTTCTTTCAGGAAGAAACACGATCATTGCGATCGGGATCGTATTTATCGTTATCAGTTCGGCGGGCGCTTCCCTTGTCCATGTCAATAACAGTTTAAAAGGGCAGTTTTTTGAAAAGACCGAACTGCGGCAATCCGACCAGGCGATTAATGCCGCGTTCGGAGGAACCTCCACGTTTTATATCCTGGTCGACGGCAACAGCCCCGACCGTTTGAAAGACCCGGCCGTCATGGCGGGAATCGAAGGGCTTCAGAAAAAACTGGAATCGGTTTCGGGGGTCGGGAAGACCCAGTCCTATGTGGACTATCTGAAAAAGATGAACAGCTCGCTCCATGCCGGAGATCCGGCCTGGGAAAAAATCCCCGAGACACGCCAGGCGGCGGCGGAATACCTTCTGCTCTATACCATGTCGGGAAACCCGGCCGATTTCAACCGGCTGGTCGATTACAACTATCAGAAGGCGGTGGTCTGGGTTTTTCTCAAATCTGACAGCACCGCATTGGCGGAACAGTTGATCCAGGTGGTCAACGACTATAAAAAATCCGGTCATTTTGCATCCGATCTTACGGTCGGGGTGGCGGGGAGTTCTCCGGTCACAGTGGCCCTTAACGAGACGATGGTGGAAGGGAAAAAATACAACATACTTCAAATCAGCGCCCTCACCTTTGTCATCTCTTCCCTTGTGTTCAGGTCGTTTCTGGGGGGATTGCTGGTCGTGATTCCCCTGTTGCTGTCGGTCCTGATCAACTTCGGGTTCATGGGCTTTTCCGGTCTCGCGCTCGGAATCGGCACGGCCACCATTTCAGCCATGTCGGTTGGAATCGGAGCCGATTACGCCATCTACTTCCTTTTCCGTTTCAGGGAAGAATATCAGAAGAGCGGAGAGGTTGATCTCGCCCTTCGAACGACGATGACCACGGCGGGGAAATCCATTCTGTTTGTAGCGCTCGCGATTTCAGCCGGGTGCGCAACACTCATTTTCCCCGGGTATTACCTTCATACCGAGGGAATCCTTGTTCCGCTCGCCATGCTGACCAGCTCGGTCGGTGCGATCACCCTTCTGCCGGCGCTCACCGCATGGCTACGCCCGAAATTTGTCTTCGGTGGAAAAGTGAAGAGCGGCAGTAAATAGCGAGTAAAAAGTGAAAAGTGAAAAGGCAGCGCCCCGCGCCCAGATATTTTTTTCTCTTCAATTTTCACGTTTTACTTTTCACTTTTTATTTTTCACCGGTGCATTCGCTTTTTTCAGCCAGCCTCTGTTTGGCCAGACAGCCCCAGTCTTTTCTCCTACGTTTGAAATCAATTCAACCCTCTCTCCGGAGCCGGCCGGTTCTTTGACATCGAAAGAGAGCGGAACAACGGCCCAAGAAGAATCCCCGCTTCTCGGGAAAAAGCCCTTCTTCTCGCCCACTACGGTCGAAGCGGGAAGCCAGAACATTCAATTTTCAACGACGACCGGAGAGAAAAGCACCCTGCCTCCTCCGCTGGACAAGTTTTCCTTCGGGCCGACGGAATGGAAAAATGTCAGCGTGGGCCTCCTGGCCGGTCTCTACCATCCATCGCTCGATACGTTGAATAATATTTTGCACAATTCGAACGTCGGTATTCTTCAGGATCCTAATTTTCTTTTGCCCGGAAATCCGGATTTGCCGGTGTCCAAAAGAAATATCATCGCGCCTAACCTGTTTGGTCTTGCGGAATATGGAGCAGAACTTCAAATTGACATTAATCCAAAATATGCCTTTATTTTTACCTTTTCCACTTATTCTGCGGAGTCTCGGGCGGAGGATCAGGTCACGATTTTTACCCGTTCCAACCAGCCTCCAGCTGTGGTGCCGAGGGACGCCCGATATAACGTCACCGTTAACCAGTTCTGGTGGGGATTGAAATACCATCTGATCAACGACCCGGGAAAGAAGACCTTTTATCTGAATATCGGTCTGCTGGGCATCGCGGGCGCCTATCTGACCATGGACTCGCTGGAGCGGGTGATCACCCCCTCGCTCAGTTTTGACTCTGTCAGCGTGACGGAAGCGTCCGGTTGGGGGTTTACCAACCGGTTTGGCGCCGGAGGGGAATACCGGATTCAGAAATGGCTTTCTATCGGGGGACGGGTCAATTACGTGGTTGGAAAAGTTTCAACGCTGACAGTGACCCGGTTTTTCCCGAGCGGCTTCGGCCAACCGCCGGACACACCCCCGGACGCCCTCCCCCCGGCTCCGTCCGTTCCAATCCCCCAGCCGGTTCACAATCCCGTTCCCGGAGATTCCATCACTTACGCGAACATGCAGACGGTAGGCGCGGCGGACATTATTACCTCCACGCCGCAAAATGTCTCCATCGATCTGGACGGGTTTGAAATGCTGCTCTTTATCCATTTTCACTTTTGATGGTTAACCAGCCTGATGTTCCCCTCCTGTCAATACGCTGACATAAAATAAAAACAGTTGACTTCCTAAAAAATGCTAAGTAAGCTGTCTGAGTATTAATAGGGCCTTTTTTCTCCGGCCCTCGTTTTCCTGATTACACCGCGCGTAAATTCAGGAGTCGAAAAATGAAATCTCCTTCGTCCTCATTCGCGTTTTCTGAAAACTGTCTTTATCAAATATCTGAAAAAGTTTTTTCCATTGATTAAGATAACCGGAGCAGTCGTTTTCTTCCTGGGAGTCACCTGTATTTTTTCCGCCGTCCGGGGCTTTGCTGAACCAAAAACCGGAGCGGATCTCCGGTTTAAGACCATGGTCGAAGGCCCCGCGACCGTCAAACAGGTATGCGGACGGTGCCACGCGATTAAAATTAATGGTCAATGTTTTGCGGGGGATTGTGAAGACGAATCGAAAGTGAGAACCTCCGGGGGGAGAGACTGGGTGTTGATGGTCGGGTGGATGCGGAATTTATTTCATTGCGCGATGACCGATGACCAGGGCCGTCTCATTGCGGATTACTTCAATCTGGTTGCCCCGAAGCCCAAATTCCCCGTGGCCTGGAAAGAAGCGGCCTCCTTCCAGGGCGGTTTTAACGTCCCGGCCATGAAAACCTTTGGAAAAGCCCTGTTTGCCGGAATTGAGGGGAACCCCGTGATTTACCGCACAGAGGACGGGAGAGGCTGGAAAGAGGTAATGAAAACCTCCGGGGGGAGCGATGTCTTCACCATCGAAGAGTTCAATGGAGCCCTTTACGCGGGAGTGGAAGGGCATCAGGCGGAACTCTGGAGGTCCAAAGACGGAGTCCATTGGAAAAAAATTCATACCTTCCCGTACGAAGAGATGCCTTATGCCAGAGAAACCGGCGTCACCGCTTTGGGGGTTTTTAAGGGCTTTCTCTACGCCGGAACCTATCATTTGCGCCTTTACCGGTCATCAAACGGCCTGGATTGGGAAGAGGCCGGGTCGCTTCGTTCAGCCGACCCTTCCGTTTCGAGCATTAAGGTCCGGTTCTTGCGGGAATTTAAGGGGTATCTTTATGCCGGGAGTACTTACGCCGGAAAGCTTTACCGGAGCCTTGATGGATCGGTATGGGAAGAGTTAAATGCCCTCGAAGAGAAGGGGGTAAAAGGTTTGACCCGGGCGCTCGTTTTCAATGATCAACTTTATGTCGGCACCCGTGTGAACGGGACGATCTGGAGAAGCGCGGAGGGTCAACAGTGGGAAAAGATTTTTGACCTGGAGAAACAGACCGGGAAAACGGGAGGAATGATCGGTTCGATGGCGGTTTATCACGGGATGCTCTATGCCGGAGGAACCGTTTCGTTTGCCAATGCCGGGGTCTATCGGAGCCGGGACGGCCAGGCGTGGGAGCCGGCCGGAAGCTTCTCCCCCTTCGATGCGGAAGCGATGTCTGTATTTCAGAATCAGCTTTATGTGGCGACCATTTATCCCAGGGCGCCCAAGGTTTTTCAAATGGTTGAAAAATAAATTCAACAGACGAAAGAGATTGCCAATCCTTTCCAGAAAGCAGAGGGACCCAAAGATGAACCAGCATTGTCAACGCGTTAATGGAAAATATCTTGTCCTGTTTTCAGCCTTTTTATTCATCTTGCTTTTCCTGAAACCGGAGGCTCTTTCCGCGACGAATTTTGGAGACTGTTCTGCAGGAACAGCCGGCTGTATTGAAGACAAGGCGATCAGCGCCTGTTCCCTTTGTCATGATACGACGATCACCAGGGCCAACGGGACTGTCCGGAAGGCCACCATTGCCGAATCCCCCTCCCTTTCGCCACTTCCGGGGGTCTTCCCGGGAACCCGGCCGGAAGGAAGCCAGGCAGATCCATCAGGCACGATTTCGTGGTGGGCGACCGTTAATCATATGCTGGATAAAGGGTGTCCGATCGGAGGGGACCATTCGAAATTAGGCGGGGGTTCCAATACCTCGGCCGAGGCCGTGAACGCGGCCAACTATCTCGGAGTCAACTACTGCCCCACCTGTACCGGGGTCATCCTCTCGAGCGTTGATCTGGTCAACATTACCAGCACCTCCGCCGCCATTACCTGGAACACCTCTTTAACCGGTTACCAGGACGGCCTGGCCAATAGCGTTGTTTTCTGGGGGACAAGCCCCTCCGCCTTAACCAATCAGGTCTCTGACGCGACGGCGACAGGGATGCATTCTATTTCTTTGTCCGGCCTGAACCCCGGAACGAAATACTATTTCAGTTACCAGTCTATAGGCGCCAACGGGGTTGTTGTAAAATGGCCGGATGTTCTATCTTTTAAAACTGCGGTCGCGTCAGGCGGAGGCGGCGGGGGAACGACGACCACCACATTTGCGTATGTGGCCAACCAGGTATCTAAATCGATATCGGTTGTCAATACGACGACCAAGGCGGTCCAGACAACCATCTTTTTGACTGAGTCCCCGTACGGCATTGCCAGTTCCCCGGACGGAAAAACGGTTTATGTGTCAGCCTGGTATGTGAATGGGACGACAGATCCGAACCTCCCTTATAATGTCAATGACCTGGTTGTGATCGATACAGCGACCAATTCAATTAAAACGATCGTAGGAAATATCTCTCCATATAACACCGGAACCCCGATGGGCTTGGCGGTCTCTCCCGACGGAAAATATCTCTTTGGCGTCAATTCGGGGCAATTGCTTGCCTTTTCGACGACGACATTAACCTTGATCAAGAGAACCGTTCTCCCCTCCGGCTATAGCCTCGACCTTTCGGTGACCCCTGACCAAAAATCGATTTATGTCGTCTCGGGGAGCTATTTTTCGGATACTGAAATCGTTGATCTCGCCAGCGCCGTGAATCCCTCCGCCTCGACCATCGTCAGCAGAGTGACCATGCCTGCGGTCGGATCGCAAGGCCCGGGGGCCTCGGCCGTGGTGGCAGGTCCGGATGGACGTGGCTGGATCCCCGGCAATATCGGAGGAGGCCCGGGGGGATTTACCCTGCTTCAACCCAATGGGGTAACCTCCCTGGTAACCTCCGAATATTCCGGCCCGGGGGTGGCCATTAATTCCGCCGGAGACACCGTATACAGCACCACGAAAGATAACAGGTCCAACGGAGGAATGGCGAGCGTCGGCGTGGCCCAGTTAGATACCGCCACGATGGTCTCGCAATTTATGTTTCCGGACCTGTTGGGAAATTACAGCTACAGCGGCATCGCGGTCTCTCCCGACGGTTCGACCCTCTACGTTTCCGCAACTTGCGGTGGAACCCCCCCTTGTCCGGACCTCCTCTATTTTATCGATACGGCGTCGTTTTCCGTAGCGACCGCAGTGCCGGTGGGGAGCGGTCCGAATAAAATCGCCCTCGCGTCGGTGGTGACCGGAACGCCCGCCGGGCCCCCTCCCACCCTGATCTATTCCGCCAACGGGAGCGCGAATAATGTGTCGGTCATCGATCCCGCGACCAATACAATTACTGCGACTATTCCGGTGGGAACCAATCCGCTGGCTCTGGCGCCGACAGCCGATGGAAAACTGGTGATCGTCGTGAACGGCGACGGCTCCGTTTCGGTGATTACCCGGAGCACGCAGACGGTGACCGCGACCCTCACCCTTCCCGATCCGGTGACCGGCCCTGTAGCGGCGCTCGCCGGCCCGGCCGGGACCAATCTGGTCTATATTGCGAATCATAACGCGATGAAGATTTACGTGATGAATACACAGACGAATACGATCACCGCGACGATTCCGTTGGGAGCTCCGGCGGTCTATTCCCCTCAGGGGCCGCTGGATCTCGCCATTAGCCCCGACGGGCAGAGCCTCTATGCAAACGTAGATGTGAGTCCGAATGATCCGGCCAACGCCGACGGTTATATCGATGTGATTTCAACGGCCGGGTATAACCAGGTTGGAAGAATCATTCTCCCGATGATGAACAGTGCCGGGACATATCACACCGGGGGTAATCATATTGCAATGAACCCCCTGGGAGGGTTTGCTTATGT
>DATNMI010000512.1:0-9936 GCA_035602375.1 Nitrospiria bacterium
GAGCCAATACCTCCCCTTCAGACATCCCCACTCGCAGCTGATTATAGGTATCAATGTTAATTTGTCCCGCCTTTGAAGCCTTCGAGGGAACCGACACTTGAACTCTCTTAATGCTGATCACAATCCCTTTTTTAAACGTGATAATTGTAAGTTGGGGATCCTGGTCACCAGGGATGGGAATGTAAAAATACTGTTTAATTGATTCAGGAGTGCGATGAGCCGCATCATCAAAATATATCTCCCTGTCAGGAATTCCAAGCCGGTAAATGATTTCTCCCTCTGACATTCCTTTATCCAGCATTCGATAGGTATCGAAATCGATCATCCCGGCTGATGCATATGCTGATAATACGCATGAAAAGAAAATCACGGCAAAAATAACTTTAACTGATTTTCTGTTCACGGATTAAGCCCTGAGTGTAAGGTTCATTAAAATATGTCTTTAAAGGTTTTAAGAGGATGTCTTGGTAATTTATGGGCAAATATATCATTGTGAAGAAAAACAAAATAGGGAATTATTTTTAGCTGAACTTTTTTAGGGTGATTCAAGTATGCTTCTTCAGTAGGCCCAATTTTGAAAACACCGTCGATATAGCTTCCAGGAATCGTCGTTTTTATTGTTATTTTTTTGAATGGTAACCGAAAAGGTCTGGCTCCCTTCCGGGTCATGCGAAGATTACTTTAATCCTACCGATATCTTGCTTTTTACGGGGGGCACCCACGACAATTTTCACGTCACGGCCAAGACGAGCCAAGCATTCCAGCATCTTCGCTTCGCTAATTCCCCGGAACTTTCCGCTTAAAAGGTTCGAGAGTTTCGGTTGAGTCAATCCAAGGATTTGGGAAGCCTTAGTCTGATTCAATCGCCGGGATTTGATGATTTCTGCGATCTTGGTTGCGAGTTGTGCCTTGACCAACATTTCGGCAGCATTACGCAGGCCGAGATCGGCAAACACGTTTCCGGTACCTTTTTCAATATCGATCATTGTCTTTCTCCTTTGGCGTAAGCTTCAGCCGCCTTTAATCTTTCCTTAATTGTCTCAAGGTCTGGTTTCGGTGTTGCAATGCCATGTTTGGATTTTTTCTGGAAACAGTGCAAGACATATACAGCATTTGCAATCTTCACGGTATAAACCGCTCGATAGGTATTTCCGTGCCAGTCCTCAACAACTTCAAGGACTGCAGCAGATCCGAATCCCTTGAGCGGCTTCGCCTGCCCATGTTTTTTACCCGATTGAGCCAAGTATAAGGCATAGCCAAACGTGTCCTGAACATCATCCGGCATTGCTTTCAAATCTTTTTTGGACGATGCCACCCACAGAAGGGGTTTAATAATTGGTTCCACATTCAAATTATACCTAAATGGGTATAACTAGTCAAGTTGGTTATATTATTGTCAGATTTTGGGCAATATGTAATAAATTTATTTGCTAAGGTCCTTCCTGTTTTCTTCAGGTCCGCTGTCTGACATTCCATCTAACCTTATTAACCTCCGCTCTGTAAGAGGCTCCACTGAGGCCCAGCTTTCACGAGCATCTCCCCGCCCGCAAAATTATAGCATCGCACAATGTCGTGTAATTAAATCCACTACGAGAAAAATTCCCGGTCTTGGCTTTCCTTTAATCATTTCCAAAATTTCAATTGAATCGGTGTAAGTTCGCATAATTCCATAGATTTAAAATTAAGTTCGGATAACTGCGGAAAACTTCCTGTACTGCGCAAGTCCAACTAATCCAAATTTATAGCAGTTGCCAACCAGTTATCCTCAACCCTCCACCGGTTGACCGTTTCGATTCTGAAAGGTACCATTTACATTATTGGGATGCGGGTAGGAGAATATGCAATAAAATATAGACCCATGGAAATGCTGCAATTGGCCTTATGAAAAGTGTTACCTTATTAATTTCAAATTTGGTATCAAAAACTGATAGTGTGCACAATTAAACTAGGAAAATTATTAGAAGCAAACTATCTTGATATAGCCCCAGAGGCTAGGTCTTGGGCAGTCAACCAAGCATTTCTTGACGCGGCCATCGCTCGTGGTGATCAGTTTATCCTTGCCACCGCAGCGTCGGCTGCCAGAGCGGGAAACACATTTGCAAAAGAGTTAGAATATTTGGCAAGTCGGGGAATTACTTTTTAGGAGGTCTATTTGGAATTGGAAGATCCTACACAAATTTTAAGAGCCCTATTTCCAGAAATTTATAAGCTTGCCCTAGAGCAAAATTGGAACATAAATTGGGGAGAAACCCATACTGGAAAGGGTTTTGTAGAAATGAATTCGAGACTCTACGATATCAGGGTTGTAAAAGATAAAGGGGGAGAAATATTTCTAGAATTCTCGGCACCAAAAAAATGGCATGACCTCCGGAGTTTGTTAGGCCAGAAGGAACAAGAAATAGGAGATATTCGATCTGAGAGTGAAGTGGTGACTTTATTTAAAGATAATAGATCTAAAATTCCTGATTTGTTAGAGAACGTTGAAAAGAAGAAAACTCCTTAATGAATGGGTCGATTGGGGCAAAGTCTATTTAGTTGTCATTTTTGTCCTAACGACCAGTTAATGACGCCAAGAATTTAGGAAAATAGGGTGACACTCCAATAAGTGTGTCGGATAACACCCGTAATCCTTAAATTTCAGATTTCTAAATATTCACTACTTGTAGGTGGAATCAATAAAAAGCTACGGATAGTAATTTCTTCAATTTTGATCTTGTCTTTGTTTTCTGGTTTCAAAAAATAACCCCCGGAATCGTGTAACAGAAGAAATGAGTTGCAGGCAGTCATACATGTTACAGCGTAGTGATTTATCCAACCTTACTTATTTGTGTGATCCGGGTCCGGATGGGGATGCTCATGATCGTGCTGATGGGCCTTTCCTCCATGGGTATGCGGATGCGGATGAGGGTGCTCCTCCCCTTTCGGATCGCCATGCTCCGTCAAGTGGTGGTCATGGGTTTGATCCGCATTCCCCTGATGCTCATGCAAATGAAGCACCCCTCCATGCCTGTGCGGATGCTCATGTGCAGGAACCTCTTCCACTTCTTCAGGGAGAAACTCCTCTTTTCTGAAACGCCCCCGTATCCATTTTACCCCGAGAACAGCCGTAAACAGAGCTGCTGCAAAAAGAACAATCGACGCGCCGGAGGCAATATCCCAATAGTAACTGGCGTACATTCCTGAAACGGAGGTCAATGCACCGATGACGACGGAGTAGATCAGCATCCGGGTAAAACTATCGGTGATTTGACGGGCTGTAATGGCCGGAATCACGATCGCAGCCGCGATCAACGTCACGCCCAGAATCTGCATCGAAGCGATGATGGAGGCCGCCAGAACCAGGGAGAAAAGGGTATTGACCCAGAACGTATGAACGCCGTAGACGTGTGCGGTCTCTTCATCAAACGTCGTGAACAGGAGCTGTTTAAAAATAAGAAAAATGACCCCGCCCGTCACAATAAAGACCGAAAGCACAATCAACGTGTCTGTCCAGGTGACGCCGAGAATATTCCCGAAGAGCGCGGCTTCAAAATTTTTGGTAAACTGGCGCACCCGGCTGATCAGGGCCACCCCGATCGCGAAACTCGCCGTGGTAATCACCCCGATCGCGGCGTCGGCGCCGATCTTGTTTTTCCGTATCACCCAGTTGATGAGCAGGGCCGCGAGAAAGCCCCAAAGCCCGGCCCCCACATAAAAATTAATGTTCATCACATAGCCGATTACCGCTCCCCCGAAGGCGGCATGGGAGAGTCCGTGGCCGATGTAACTCATTCCTTTCAGGACGATATAAACCCCAAGAAGCCCGCATAGGGCGCCGACAAGCGGGGCGGCAATTAAGCCCGTCCGGAAGAACTCATATTTCAATGGCTCCAGGAGAAATTCCATAACCTTAACCTTTTTACTTTCTCTTGTTCTTTGTGAATTTAAGCGGTGTGCTGTGGGCCATCATGACAAAATCGCCGTGGCGGATAATGTTCATTTCCGCCTGGTAGGTTTTCATTAAAACGGACTTGGTGAAAACCGTATCCGGACTTCCCTGAGCCACCAGACCCTTGTTGAAACAGATCACCCACGGAAGATGGGCGGCAACCGCGTTCAGGTCATGGGTGGTTAATAAAATCGTCATCCCTTCGCTGTTCAGTTCTCCGAGCAGATGAAGGACATTGTGCTGTGTCTTAATATCCACGCCGGCCGTAGGCTCATCGAGAATCAGCAATGAAGGGTTGCTGATCAGGGCGCGCGCGAGAAACACTCTCTGTTGCTGTCCGCCCGACAGCGCCCGGATATGGCGGTTCCGAAAATCTTTCAGGCCAAGCCGTTCGAGAAGGGTGGCCGCGGCCTCGCGGTCATCGCGTCCGGGCCAGGGGAGGAATTTTCTCCGGTTCCATCGGCCCATCAACACCACCTCTTCCACGTTGACCGGAAAGTTCCAGTCCACCGTTTCAACCTGGGGGACATACCCGATCTGAACATGCCGGGTGCCATAAACTGGAATACCGCCCACTTTGACCTCTCCCGAAACCGGGGGCAATAATCCAAGAATGGTTTTGAGAAGCGTGGTCTTTCCGGAACCGGTAGGGCCGACAATTCCGACAAACTCGCCCTTGGGAATAGACAGGGTCACAGGACGAAACACCTGTTTCCGGTCATACCCTCCTACGGCGTCTCTTAATTCAATAAAGGTTTCAGGCATTTTCTCTTGTTTTCGCAAAGCCCGGCTAAAAAAAAGACCATGAAGGGGCTTAGTTTAAATTCACTAAAGCGCCAAGACCTTCATGGTCCCAACAGGTGATGGATTTTAAAAAAAATCTGATGCCTTACTGCTATAAAAAATTGTCATTCCCGAATGGATTTAATCGGGAATCCAGTTTCAGTACAATCTACGGCTTATAGGCTCTCGCGTGCTAGTCTTTTCCTGTTCGCTCCAGGATAATCTTATGTTCAACCAGACGGATTTCCTTAATCCGCCCAGAAATCAGCTTCTGTTCTCCCAGAACATTTTCAAGGTAGATTTTTCCACCCTCTTTTGGTTCCAGCAGATTAACGCTTTCCAGGAAAAGTTCCTCATTTCCCTCTTTAATCATATAAGCGTTTGCTTCACACATCCTGTAGCCCGAATTTTCCTGAATAAAGGGAGACCGCATCTTGATACCCTAAGAAAAAATCATATCGAAATCTCTAGGGCAAGTCAATAAGAAACACCTTTTGGTCTCCCATCCCCTTACGGAAGGGGCTGGGGGAAGGGTATAAAATTTCAGCCTTTTTCGGCTAATGTAATCTCAACTTCGGGAAGAGAGGGCGCTTCGAACGCATGGGAAGAATCAGAGAGCGTCCCAGCCAGCGAACCTCCCCCGTTTTCAGGGTGAGAATCATTGCCTTGGCCGTTTAAACCGTCCCCTGACAGGGTCTCCTGATGAACGGCGGCGCCGGAAATGACCTCGACCTGCGGGGAGACAGCCCCGGCGGCTTCTTCCATAACAAATTCGGGCTCATCCGGGAAATTTTCCTCCCTGAACTCTTTAAGCGTCGGAAGGTCGGAAAGATTGTTCAGCCCGAAATATTGAAGAAATTCCTTTGTCGTTCCGTAAAGAATCGGTCTTCCGGGAATATCTTTTCTCCCCACGATCTTGATCAGGCGGCGTTCCAGCAACGTTTTAAGGACGCCGCCGCAATCGACGCCGCGGATCTCTTCAACATCCGCGCGGATCACCGGTTGTTTATATGCGATGATCGATAATGTTTCAAGTCCTGGCTTCGACAATCGGGCGGACGATTTGACAGCCAGGAGCTTCTTAACCCAGGGAGCGTTTTCCTGATTGGTGATCAGGCGATACCCCCCGGCCAGGGCTGCAAGCTTTATACCGTGGAAGTCGGCGTCAAACCGGGTTTTGATCTCTTCAATCGCCTGCTGGACGGTTCTCTTCTCTCCGCCGGTAATCTCCCTGATTTTGTCCGTTGACAGAGGCTCTGCCGCAACCAGGAAGAGCGATTCTATAACGGGAACCAGTTCATTTATTTCCATCTGAAATCTCCTCTAATTCGGGACGGGTGTACAACCGTTTGATCCGGATCAAGCCATACTCTTCCTGTTGATGGATCTGTACCAGCCTTAAACGGCAGATTTCCAGCAGGGCCAGAAAGGTCACCACCACCATGCCTCTCGAACAATCGCCGGAAAAGAGCTCTTCAAAGGTCGCGCTTTCCGTCTGCTCAAGAAACTCCAGAAGGTCGTGAATTCTATCGGTAACTGAAAGTGTCTCCGGCGTAATATCGAGTATCTTTTTTTCCGGGAACCGGTTAATGACTTTTTGCAGGGCGTCAATCAGGTCAAAAAGATTAAGGTCTGAAAAAACAAGTTCTTCATTGGCCGGTTCGACATTCCCGTCTTCCCTCCGGCTGAATATATCCGACCATGCCATCTCCTTCTCTTCAAAAAAGAGACTCGCTTCCTTGAATTTCTTGTATTCCAGAAGACGCGAAATCAGTTCATCCCGGGGGTCCTCTAGCTCCTCTTCTTCGAATTTAGAGGGATCAGGGGGAAGCAACGTCTTTGATTTAATGTAAATAAGCGTGGCGGCCATCACCAGGTAATCTCCGGCGATGCTCAGGTTCAGATTCTTCATCAGATTGAGATAATCAAGGTATTGCCGGGCGATCAGGGCAATCGGAATATCGTAGATATTGAGCTGATTTTTTCTGATCAGGTGAAGAAGGAGATCGAGAGGGCCTTCAAACACTTCAAGTTTAAAAGAAAAGGCCCCCTCAAATTGACCCTCCCGATTGTCTTCTGAATGCTCCAATAAGATTCCTTTTTTAAAGAGATTTTATAGTCTTTTTATATCAGGATTTGCCGGAAGGGTCAAGCCTAATGTCAATATATAGTAGTATCTCTCCAGTGGGGACAACCGGTGGTAGGAAGGCGTTTTAAATCTTCATTGCGCCGTGAATCAGGGCCAGCGTCTTTTCGGCTTCAAGCGCGGCCTTTTTTGACCCCGAATCGATGATTTCTTCAATTCTGACACGATCATTTTCCAGCTTTGCCCGATTCTCCCTGATCGGGTCGAGAACCGCCCTGACCGATTGATTTAAAATCTTTTTACAGTCAATACAACCGATTCCAGCCGAACGGCAACCGGCATCAATTTCCGACCGGCTCGCTTCCGATGTAAATATTTTATGAAGGTCAAAAACCGGACAGACATCGGGATTGCCCTTGTCGGTCCTCCGTTGACGGGCCGGATCGGTCACCATGGTCCGGAATTTCTCCCAGACCTCCTTTTCCGGCTCATACAGGTAGACGGCGTTATTGTAGCTTTTACTCATCTTTCGTCCATCGCAGCCGGTCACCTTTGGAAAAGGGGTCAACAGGTGAAGCGGTTCGCGGAGGACAGCCGTTTTATAGACGGAATTGAACCTCCGGCAGATTTCCCGCGTCAGTTCAAGATGGGGCAATTGGTCTATTCCAACCGGAACAAGGTCGGCCCGGTAGAGGAGAATATCCGCCGCCTGAAGGACCGGGTAGCCGAGAAATCCGTAAGTCGACAGGTCTCTCGTGGATAATTGCTCCTGCTTTTCCTTGTAGGTCGGCACACGCTCCAGCCAGCCCAGGGGCGTAATCATGGAGAGAAGGAGATGGAGAACCGCATGTTCCTGGACGCGGGATTGAATAAAAATCACGCATTTTTCAGGATCGAGACCCGCCGCAAGCCAGTCGATCACGATTTCATGAGTATGCTCGCGGATATTCGAGGTGTCCTCATAATTGGTGGAAAGCGCGTGCCAATCGGCCACAAAGAAAAAACATTCATAGTCGTTCTGGAGTTTTCTCCAGTTGTCGAGCGCCCCCATGAGGTTTCCCAGATGAAGTCTCCCGGAAGGCTGCATGCCGCTTAAAACCCTCTTTTTCGCCATGGCTTCTGCCCTTTCCAGACCTTTATAACAGAAATGAATTGACGCCGATAAACAGGAACGAAATGCTCTGCATGATCAGAAGTAGAAAATGTATCAGCAACCCGCCCGGATCCAGGTAAATCAGCGCAATGACAATAAGAATCCCGAACGGCTCCACGTTGCTTAACATCCTGGAAAGGTTATGAGGCAAGAGACCGACCATCACCCTTCCGCCGTCAAGGGGCGGAATCGGTATCATGTTAAACACAGCCAGAAGGATGTTCCATTTTACAGCGGCAAGAAATATCAGCGCGACAGGGACCATGACCGCCAATGCCAACTGGGAGGATGCCGAATATTGCCTGGAAGAGTGGATATAACCAAAAATATCAGGGCGGATTCCGGTTAAAATCCTGAAAAGGCAACCGGCGGTGGCCGCCAGGAGAAGATTCATTCCGGGGCCCGCCGCCGCAACTAAAATCATGTCCCTCTTGGGATGCCTCAGATTATTAAAATTGACAGGGACAGGTTTTGCCCCGCCGAAAATAAAGGTTCCGTGTGAGAGGATCAGCGTCATGATCGGAAAGAGGATCGTCTGGACAGGGTCGATATGGGGAATGGGATTGAGGGTCAGCCTCCCCTGCAGACGGGCTGTAGGATCCCCCAGCCTGTTGGCCACCCACCCGTGCGCGGTCTCATGGAGAGTAATCGCGAAAATCACAGGGATGGCTGATATAATGATCTGGGCAAGAAGAGGAGAAAGGTCCTCCATTCCTATTCCCGGACCATGACGAGGAGTTCGTCCGGATTGATCTTGTCCCCTTCCGCCACATAAACGGCTTTGACCTCTCCGTCTATGGGGGAATGGACCTCATTTTCCATTTTCATCGCCTCCACGATCAGGACGGTCTCCCCCGTTTTCACCTTGTCTCCCGGCCTGACCTTCACCTTCATAACCGTGCCCGGCATAGCGGCAGTCACATCTCCCGGCTGGGACGCTTTGGGCCGGATCGATCTCCCCCCGACCTGCTTGTCGATCCGCCCCTCCTCGCTCGGGACAATCTCGACCAGGGATTCCACCATGACCTCTTCAAGCTGATCGTCGATATAAATGAAGTAGGGCCTTCCCCCCTCGCCCTGATGGCCCATTCCCCCGACTTTGACATGATAGGTTTCTCCATGAACCTTGATATTAAATTCGCTCGGGGCGAGAACCGGCGCCGGAGAAGAGACCGGATCCGGCTTTGGGGTGTCATCCGGCGGCTTATTCAGTTTTCCCTGTTCCCGCGCCGTGAAGAATTCCAGCGCGATCTTCGGGAAAAGCGTATAGCTGACCAGGTCCTCTACCGATTTGGTCCGATCTTTCAACTCTTCCCTGCTCTTTTCCAGTTCCGGCTCAAGGAGGTCGGCAGGCCGGCGCGTAATAATCTCCTCGTCTCCCACCGCCCGCTTTCGGACAGATTCATTCATGGGCGCGGGAGGGGTGCCGTAAAGTCCTTTGAGAAAATTCCTTGTTTCGGTGGTAATCACCTTATACCGCTCGCCCGTCAGAACGTTCAGCGTTGCCTGGGTCCCGACGATCTGGCTCGCCGGAGTGACCAGCGGAGGATAGCCGAGATCCGCCCGGACCCGCGGCACCTCATCTAAAACCTCTTTCATCTTTCCAAGCGCCTTCTGTTCGTTCAGCTGGGAGGCGAGATTGGAGGTCATTCCTCCGGGGATCTGGTAGATCAGGACGTTGGGATCGACGCCGGTAAAATCCGATTCATACTTTTTATATTTTTTTCGGACTTCGCGGAAATATTCCGCGATTTCGGCCAGAAGGTTGAGATCCAGCCCCGGATCGGACGGTCCTCCCCGAAGCACGTTCACCAGGACCTCGGTAGGCGGCTGGGAGGTACCGTTCGCGAAAGAAGAAATCGCGCTGTCAATGATATCGATGCCAGCCTCTATGGCTTTAATATTCGTGGCCACAGCCATCCCGCTGGTATCATGCGAATGCAGATGAAGCGGCAGGGTCGTGGCCTTTCTGATCTTCTCGACAAG
>DATNMI010000513.1:0-2180 GCA_035602375.1 Nitrospiria bacterium
GATGCTAACATTAAATTCCGCGGCCGTGGACTCGGCGACTTCCATGCCCGGCACATTCCGCAAAAGGTCCGGTATAGAAAGGGCGCCGGAAGCATGGATGTCCTCGGCGGTAATGACCGTGATGCCGGAGGGTGATAAGCTTACCGGCTGGGAATGCCTGGAGGGCGTATAGACTTTTTCCTCCTCCGAGAGGATCACCATAATATCGTTTAACTCTCCTCCGCTCTCCTGGGTCCATGCCTGATTTCCAGACAGAAGCAATAAAAAGGAAAAAAACAAAATGGTTTTTCGCACCTGGGCACTCCTTCCAAAAACAGGTTGTATCATACGGCAGTCTCTCTGGAACAATCCGCGGGGAGGAAAAAGCTGAATTCACTTCCGGTTGCGCCGGCGCTATTCATCCAGAGCCTGCCTCCGTGAAGTTCAACCAGCGACCTGGCGATAAAGAGGCCAAGCCCGCTCCCTTTGGCAGGAGAATCGCCCCCTTCGCGGGCCCGGTAAAACCTTTCGAATATCCTTTCACGTTCGCCGGGACTGATTCCAGGACCGGAATCTCGAACGGAAACCAGGTAACCATTCTCTCCGTTCCTCACTGAAACCAGAATTTTCCCTCCCGCCGGCGTAAATTTTATCGCGTTATCCAGAAGGTTGATGAGAACCTGCTCTACCTTGTCGCGGTCCGCGATACAATTCCCCTCAGTATCCGCCGGAGAGAGAATCAACTCCTCTCCTTTCTCATCCGCCATAGGTCTCAGTTCCTTCACCACCTCTTCAGCCAGTTTTCTTAAAGAAATATTCTCCGGATAGAGCCTCATTCCGCCCGATTCTATTTTTGAAATATCGAGAAGATCATTGATCAAACGAACCAGCCTCTCCGTGTTTTTAGACATTCGCCCCAGATACTCGGCCTGTTTATCATTGAGAACGCCTGCAATGCCGTCTCTCATGTTGTCGAGGTACCCTTTAATGGATGTCAGCGGCGTTCTCAGTTCGTGGGAAACCAGGGAAACAAACTCCGATTTCAGCCGGTCCACCTCCTTATACCGGGTAATATCATGAAACACGGCCACCGACCCTGCAATGGTCCCCTCATTAATTTTCAAAGGAACGACCGTCATCCTCAGAATCAGAGAATCTTTCGCCCGGGGATCTCCGATTGTCAATTCCCTGACGCTGGCTACTGCTGGATTTTCAAAGGCAGAGATGAACCCCTGAATATGACCGAGTTCTTGCAGGTTTTGCAGATTGCTCTGATCTTTTAACCCGAGCAATCTCCCGGCGGCCTCATTGATTAACAACAGGTCGCCCGACATTCCCGCAACCATCACGCCGTCGGTAATTTTCTGAATGATTTCTTCGGTCTTTCTTTTCTCGGCATCCACCTCTAAAACGGCCTTCTCCAGGTCTTCGGTTCTCGTCTTCACCCGGGCTTCCAATGTCAAATTAAGATTGGCCAATTTGGAATTAAGGAGATTCATCTGATCGGCGTTCTCGCGAATCTGAGACTCTCTCTGGGAAAGAGACCGGGTCATCCGGTTAAAACATTCCGCCAGGGAGCCGATTTCATCGCGGCCGCTGACGGGAGCGGTCTGCGTCAAATCCCCTTCTTCCACCTTTCTGGCCATGGCGGCCAATATTTCGAGAGGCCTGACATAATGCCGAGAAAGAATATAGATCAGGCCGATCCCCCCTCCGGACAGCAGAACCATGACCACGCCGCCATAGAGAAAAATCGACCTGATCTGGCGGTTCAACCCCCCGGGCGATAATCCAATCCGGACATACCCTTCGAAGCCGGCCTCCGGTCTCTTTTCACCTGAGAGTCTTTTATCCTCCATGATTTCAGGAAGAATCGTGTTCTGAAATGCCTCATCCCTCTGAACGATCACCGGAGCGCTTATCAGATAAATGGCGCCGTTATTTTCCGTCATCCACGTTTCAACCTGCGCCCCGGCGTTCTGAAATTTTCCGGCCAATCCGGGCAGGCGCATCTTTTCCAGAACCGGCTTGAAACCGGGTCTGTATTTCTGAACCAGCAGACGGTCTTCTTTGTCTGAAATCCGGACGAACTCCACCTCCTCTACCGACAAAATGCCCCCAAGGAGTTGTTCAAGAATAACCCGGTCTTCGGTAAAGAGCCCATACCGGCTGTTATAGGCGAGATTCTCTGCCAAGAGGCT
>DATNMI010000380.1:0-1489 GCA_035602375.1 Nitrospiria bacterium
TCCGACTGGAGGGCCTTGATCCGTTTGTACCGATTTTCGTTTTGCGGATGATGAAAAAGGGCCTTCACAAGGTCGGACGCCTGCGCGATGCTGCCGTTATCCAGTCGTCGGAAATATCCGTTTGCTTGAGGGGTGTAGGGAAATGCCGCGAAGCCATGCTTGGTGTGCCAATCAATAAAAGATTCATCGATGAAGGCCCAGGTTGGATCGCCTTGTGAGGCATCCGCTTTCGCTAAGCTCCATTGATTTTGGCTTCCGATGAATCCCGGGATATTCAGCTTCTCTGCCGCGGTCCGCGCTGCGTCCGCACGAGCTTGTGTCCAGTTTGAAAATCCCGCGTACCGGATTTTTCCAGACTTTCGGAATTCTTCCAGCATCAGGAGAATCTCTTCCACCGGTGTGGCGACATCATCCCGGTGAAGCCAATAAATATCGACGCAATCAACTCCAAGTCGCCGGAGACTGGAATTCAAGTCAGATTCAACGTCTTGTTTGGACATGCGTGGAATGTGCATCGAATGAAGTCGGGGATGGGCGCCCTTGGTCGACAGGATAAGGCCGTCCCGGCTCTTGCGTTTGCGAAGCCATTGGCCCAGGAATTCTTCGCTGCGATGACTTCCGCCTGGTATCCATTCAGCGTATACCTCAGCGGTGTCCAGAACGTTGCCACCGGCTTCGAGATACCGGTTAATAATAGTTTCAGAAACCGAGTCTTCGACAACGGAACCAAACTCCGCTGTTCCAAGGCAGAGCACAGAAGCTTCCAGGTTGGTGCGTGGGACTAGTCGAGTTCTCATTGGCTACTTTTTTTTTGCTTTTTTTGAGGGATTGAGGGTTTTTCAGATTCAGCCGGCTTCTTCTCGTTTTCCGGCTCTTTTCCGGCGGGATTGGTTGGGCCAGATTCGCTATCCTTCTTTTTCGTGTCGTAAAAAACCTTGAGATAATCGTAGGTAGGATAGAACTCTGTTCGGAAGGCGCCCCAAACGCCATGCTCGAAGGCGAGATTGACTTCGCGGAGTTTATCGGGTGGTAAACGGAGCGTGATAATGTGTCCTATGCCCATGACGATATTGTAAGAGACGATCTCGACGCCATCCGGAGGGAAAGTTTTTCGGAAACCGGTTTTTTCTAGGTGGTCGTTGATTTCGTCGAGGGTTAGCGTCTGATCATGGCGGAGAATGACCGTAAGCATAATTTTGCCATCTGCGTCCGAATCTTGCGCCCGGGCGGTCAGGGAGAAGAGTAACAATAGGAGTGACAATATTCGTTTCATGGAAAAAGAGGTTAGCCTGCATCCCTCACAAATCCTTAGAGATTTGCGAGGGATGCAGGCTGTGGCAGCAGAATTCCCCGGCTGCGCCGAAAATTCTACTGCTTTCTAACCCGCAATGAGCTCGTCGAATCTTAAAGCGTGTGATTTTTGCGGGTCAGCACAGAACTAAAACGCCGGGAAAGTAAGCGAAAGCTCCAGCTTTTGCTCTCTTCTTAG
>DATNMI010000523.1:0-7429 GCA_035602375.1 Nitrospiria bacterium
GCATAAATCTCCCAACAGGTTGAATTTTGAGCATATTTTAACAAAAGACGCTTTAAAATCAAGGTGTTTCCTTTTGTGGTAGAATTTAACTTGACAGACGTTAAATTTAAGATATCCTAAGAAAGAACGGACTAGAGGAGAAAGTGCATGTTAAGAGGCTTATTTTTGATCCTTCCACTCTTTTTATCTCTGAGCCTGCAATCGGCCGGAGCGGAAGAAAAAGCAGTCCCCGCAAAAGGACTTTCAGAAAAAACAGTTGTCGAAGGCTATATTTCCACGGACGCAATTAAGATCGCCAGAGGTCCGGAAAAGACCGGGCCCGTGATCGATAACACTGCCGGGAGAATTCACGCGATTACCAAACTTAACGCCCGGGGAGCCGATCCGATGAGAATCAAACATATCTGGTTTCTGAGAGATCAGATTATCTATGAAGCCACTTTAAGCATGAAACCGGGAGAATTATACGCAAGAAGCGGCTTTACCCTGAAACCAACCTGGGTTGGAAAATGGCGGGTCGATGTCACTGCAGAGGATGGCACGCTCCTCTATTCGATCCCATTTTCAGTTAGAAAAAATCAGGAATCCATTACCGCTACCGCTTCGCCATCCCAAGAAGGCCCCTCCGCGCAACCTGCGTCAGGTCCGGCGATTCGACACGATCCGGATAGCCACTAATCACTGAGAGGCCGTTCTTTCGAACGGCCCTCTCTATATTCTTCCTTGACCGGAACTATTCAGAAGCCTTTGAAACGGACGTTGCCTGAGGTCCCTTGGCCCCGTTCACTATTTCAAACTCCACTGCTTCTCCTTCATTCAAAGTTTTATACCCATCCCCCTGAATTGAAGAATAATGAACAAAGACATCAGGACCATTTTCCTGCGTAAGAAATCCATATCCCTTGGTAGAGTTAAACCATTTTACGGTACCTTTAGCCATAATATCCCCCTCCTACATAGGCAGATGAGATTTTAATGTAATGAACTGTAATTATTTCGTAATCTATATTATTTACTTGTTCAAGTCAATAGCAGAGGAATATCGGAATAGGTACATCTTTCAAGCCTAGGAAAAGTGAATCGTAACGGAAGAGGCGGCCAGCTTCGCTTTCTCTACCGCTACCATAGGATCCCGATCGGTGGCAAGGACGACCCCCATCCGCCGGTTCTTTTTACAATCCGGCTTGCCAAAAAGACGGATCTGCATACCCGGTTGATGAAATACCTTATCGAGATGAAATTGCGGGGCTGTGCCTTCCTGGGTAGCGAGAATAACCGAAGATGCCCCCGGAGTTCTTAAAGCCGGTTCATCAATCGGAAATCCCAGGATTGCCCTGACGTGAAGGGCAAACTCCGAAAGGTCCTGTGTGATCAGCGTTACCATGCCGGTATCATGCGGACGGGGTGAAACTTCGGAAAAATAGACATCGTCTCCTTTGACAAATAATTCGACCCCGAAAATACCCCTTCCCCCGAGGTTATCGGTAATCTTTTTCGCAATGGCTCTCGATTTTTCAAGTGCCGCATTTTTCATCGGATGGGGTTGCCACGACTGACGGTAATCTCCGTCGATCTGGATATGACCGATCGGAGGGCAGAAAAAAGTGCCGTTGATTCCCCGGACCGTCAAAAGGGTAATTTCGTAGTCAAAGGGAATGAATGATTCCAGGATCACTTTCTGGTTTCGGGCTCTTGCCCCCGTCATGGCATAATTCCATGATGTCCGGAGATCCTCTCTGGACCTGACGACAGACTGCCCTTTTCCCGACGAAGACATGACCGGCTTCATGACACAGGGATAACCGGTCACAGCGGCGGCGGCCTCCAGATCACTCTCGTCCTCCACAAAACGGTACACGGATGTCGGAAGATTCAGCTCTTCCGCGGCGAGCCTCCTGATCCCTTCCCGGTCCATGGTCAGTCTGGCCGCCCGAGCTGTGGGAATCACCTGATATTTCTTTTCGGCTTCCAGAAGATAATCGGTGGCAATCGCTTCAATCTCGGGGACAATCCAGTCAGGATTGACTTCACTGATCACTCGCGCAAGTTCATTCCGGTCGAGCATATTGATCACATAAGAGCGGTGGGCAACCTGCATAGCCGGAGCATCAGGATAGCGGTCAACGGCAATGACCTCCACGCCCAACCGTTGAGCCTCAATTGTCACTTCCTTGCCTAATTCGCCCGATCCGAGAAGTAAAAGTCTCCGGGCATTTCCCGATAATGGTGTTCCAATCATTTTACCCCCTTCATTTCAGAAAATATAATTTATTACCGCGAATTGACAATTCGCGTTAAATCCCCTATTGTTTCCCAACTTCAAACCGGTTGAATAATACAAAATGAAAAAGATCTACCTCCTTGTTACAACCTTCTTCTACCTGGGATACTTTCCCCGCATTCCCGGAACCTTTGCCTCCGCCGCAGGTCTGGTTCTCTTTTACGGAACTACCAGGATTTTCCCGCCCCTGGCCCAGCTTCTGATTCTTGTCACCCTCTTTTTGACTGGGGTCTGGGCCTCCACGCGAACCGCGGAAATCTTAAGGCAGAAAGATCCTTCTGTCATTGTCATCGACGAAGTTGCCGGAATCGGCCTGGCGCTTTACCAGATTCCCTTGAATCTTCCGCTCTGGATCTCCGCTTTTATCCTTTTCAGACTTCTTGATATTCTCAAGCCCTGGCCGATCAACGCTCTGGAAAGGCTCAAAGGAGGCTTCGGAATCATGATGGACGACTGCGCGGCCGGGCTGGCGGTAAATCTCCTTTTAAGAATCTGGCTTTCTTACGCCGCCTCCACTTAACAGAATTACTTCAATTCTTCAAACCGGTCCGTATCGCCCCACATCGCTAGAAATTTCTCCAGCGCTTTTTTAGAATTTCCAGCATCCGTAATCAGGTCAAGACGTTCATCATTGACATGGTCTGCGTTCCATGTCTGGTTAAACGATCCGCTGGTGTTGATTTGGCCGTCAATCACCGCCTGTTTAATATGCATCAGTCCCTCATGCCGGTTCGTTTTAACCGGGATGCCTGCTTTCACTAACATTGAAACGGCCCTGTGGGTCTGATTATTTTCGTACTCTCCCCGGTCAATGATAACCCGGACATCCACCCCTCTGATTTTGGCCTTGATCAGGGCCTTTGAAAGAGGCTGGGAGGTAATATTAAAACAGGCCACATAGATCGACTTCCTGGCCTCGTCATAAAGAAGCGCTATCCGATCAGCCAGATGGCCCTCCGGACCATAAAAGGTTTGAATGTCGGATGCCACGGCAAAAACCGGCGGCAGAGAGGCCGTCAAAAACAGGAAGGAAAAAAATGCCTCCTTCAAGAAAAAACGACGGCGGAGGAATTTATGAATAGAGGATTTCTTCATTGATGGCGTTTTTCCCTAGCGGGCCGAGCGTCGTCAGCGTGTAATAAGAAGGATCAAACACCCGTTCGGCAATCTCCTGCACAGAGGCCAGGGAAACTGAATCGATCTCCCGGATCATTTCATCCATGCTAAAAAATCTTCCAAAATAGACTTCATCCCTCGCGATCTGTCCCATCCGGCTGCTGGTGCTTTCCATATTCAGCATCATGCTCCCTTTCAGGTGATCTTTTGCCTTTCGAAGCTCCGAAGAGGTGATCCCTTCTGTTCTTAATTTCTTCAGTTCTTTCGCGACCAGGCGAATGACTTTCACTGCGTTCTTGACGCTGGTCCCCGCATAGATCGTAAAGAGTCCTGCGTCCTGGAAAAAAGAGAGGTAAGAATAGATGGAATAGACGAGCCCCCGTTCTTCCCTTACTGACTGAAAAAGACGGGAACTGACGCTCCCGCCCAGGACAGTATTCAGCACATGATACGCGTTTCGATTCTTGTCGATTTGGGAGACGCCAGGAAGCCCGAGACAGAAATGAACCTGCTCCAGGCTTTTCTTTTTGCAGAAAATACCGGTTTCTGTCCGGGGAGCAACGCGGCGGATCGGAAGCCTTTTTTCCGACTCGTATTTCCCAAATGACTTGTTTAGAAGTTTGTTCAATACGGAGAGATTAAAGTTTCCGGCGACGGAAATAACGATCCGATCGGGATGATAATACTTATCAAGGAATCCGATAATGTCTTCCCGTCTCAGAGATGAAACTGTTTCAGTTGTCCCCAGAATCGATCTGCCAAGCGGGTTCTTCTTCCAGACCTGTTCGAGATAATAATCATTCAGAAGTTCTTCGGGATCATCCTCCACCATTTTGATCTCTTCAAGAACGACTTTTCTTTCTTTCCGGATTTCCTCGGGATCAAAAACTGAATGGTGAAAAACATCGGCTAGGATATTGATGGCTTTCGAAAGGTGTTCGTCAAGAACCTTGGTATAGAAGGTGGTGGTTTCTCGGGTGGTAAAGGCATTCATTTCGCCCCCGAGAGCGTCCATCTCCTGGGCGATTGCCTTGGCCGATTTTCGTTCAGTCCCTTTAAAAAACATATGCTCGAGAAAGTGAGAGAGCCCATGCTCCGTCCCCTCTTCATCCCTCGAGCCGACATTCACCCAGAGCCCGATCGACACAGATTTAACCGAAGGGATCCTCTCGCTAACGACTCTAATTCCGTTGTTCAGAACCGTTTTTTTAAAGGTCACCCCGCCCTCCGGATTTTTAGTGGAACGCGCTCCCGCATTACGATTAATGCGGCTGGTTCTCCGCTTTTCCCTCCCGCGGCATGGCCTCTTTTCGGCTCAGGCGGATTTTCCCCTGTTTATCCACTTCCAGAACCTTGACCATGATTTCATCCCCCTCTTTGACCTCATCAGTAACATTTGTTACGCGATGATGCGCCAGCTGGGAGACATGGACAAGACCGTCGACGTTGGGGAGAATCGTGACAAAAGCGCCAAAATCCATGATTTTGCTCACCTTTCCAAGGTAAATCTTCCCGACGACCACGTCTTCGGTGATCTTTTTGATCATCTCAACCGCGGCCTGGGACGAAGCATCGTCGCTCGACGCAATCCGGATAGTTCCGTCATCTTCGATATCAATCTTGACCCCGGTTTTCTCAATAATGCTCCGGACGACTTTTCCGCCTGGTCCGATCACTTCCCGAACTTTTTCGGGTTTGATTTTTATCGTGACGATTTTCGGCGCGTAGATTGAAAATTCCTTTCTCGGCTCGGAGAGCGGCACCAGCATCTTGTCCAGAATATAAAGCCTTCCGACGCGGGCCTGTTCGAGCGCTTTCGCCATCGTCTTGCTGTCCAGCCCCGCGATTTTAATGTCCATCTGAATAGCGGTAATTCCAGTCCGGGTTCCGGCTACTTTAAAATCCATATCTCCGAGATGGTCTTCCTGGCCCAGGATATCGGAAAGAATCACGGTGCGATCCTCTTCCTTGATCAATCCCATCGCAATCCCGGCTACAGGCGCCTTAACCGGAACGCCCGCGTCCATTAGAGCCAATGTTCCACCGCAGACCGTCGCCATGGAGGATGACCCGTTCGATTCCAGGATGTCGGACACGATGCGGACGGTATAAGGGAACTGGTCTTTATCCGGAAGCACCATCCGGAGCGCCCGTTCGGCCAACGCCCCATGCCCGATTTCTCTCCGTCCCGGCCCTCTGAGCGCCTTTGCCTCGCCGACGCTGAATCCCGGGAAATTATAGTGGAGCATGAAACTTTTGGTCGAAGCGCCTTCAAGTCCGTCAATTCTCTGTTCATCATCCGACGTGCCGAGGGTTACAACAGCAAGGCTCTGTGTTTCACCTCTGGTAAACAGGGCCGAACCATGCGCCCTCGGAAGAACGCTGACTTCGACGGAGATCTGGCGAATATCGGTGGTTCCGCGCGAATCGGAACGGATTCCTTTCTCAATAATCGCTTTTCGGACGACCTCCTTCTCGAGATCATGAAAAATAACATTGATATTCCGCGCCCGGTCGGGAGCCTCTTCACCTTCTTTTGCCTTGAAGTCCTCCTGAGCTTTCGACCGGATCTGCTCCAGCATGTCCTGCCGGAGAATTTTGTCGGTGACCTGCACAGCTTCTTGTATGGTCGGGAAAATCGCTTTCCGGACCGCGTCCCTCAATTCACGGCTGATTTCAATGGCGGGAACGATCTGCTTCTGTTTTCCGGCCTTCGCCTGCAGTTCAATCTGAATTTCAAGGATTTTCTGAATTTCCTTATGGGCAATTTCGATGCCCTTCAGAATAATATCCTCTGAAAGCTGATCGGCGCCCCCCTCCACCATCATGACCGCGTCCCGGGTTGCGGCGACAATCAGGTTCATGTCTCCCTGGTCCGTTTGACTGGCATCCAGATTGACGACAAACTCTCCGTTGACACGCCCGATCCTGACCGCTGCAACCGGCGTAGTAAAAGGAATATCGGATATCAGAAGCGCTGCCGACCCGCCGATTACACCGAGAAAATCGGTGGACGAACTCTGATCGGCCGACAGGACCGAGGCAACAACCTGGACATCTTTGAAATAATTTCCCGGAAAGAGCGGTCTGAGAGGCCGGTCAATCAACCGTCCGTTCAGGATCTCCTTTTCTGACGATTTGCCTTCTCTCTTGAAAAATCCTCCCGGAATTTTCCCCGCCGCATAGGCTCTTTCCTGGTAATCCACTGTCAGGGGGAGAAAATCGATTCCGGCTTTTGCCATTTTTGACGAAACGGCAGTCACGAGGAGGACGGTATCTCCGTACCGCACCTTGACGGAGCCCGAGGCCTGCCTGGCCCAAACGCCCGTTTCCAAAGTTAGTTTTCTACCGGCTAGCATCATTTCAACTTTATGCACCATGCTCTTATATTTTCCTTTTTTTTTAGGTTTTATCCCTGGAATCCGCTTCTTATTTCCGAATTCCTAACTGTTGTATAATTTTCTGGTATCCATCGAAATCATGTTTTTTCATATAGTCGAGAAGTTTTCTCCTCTGGCTGACCAGGCGGATCAATCCTCTGCGGGAATGGTGGTCCTTTTTATGAACCTTGAAATGATCGGTCAGATAGGTAATCCGGTTACTCAAAATCGCAACCTGGACCTCCGCCGATCCTGTATCTTTGTCATGGTGCTGAAACTTCTGAATCAATTCCTTTTTCTGCTCTTTTGCCAACATGGTTATTTACCTGCTCCTTTCTTACGAATGGTCTTGATGAATTAGAACCTTTTCAATTTTTATTTTTCCTGAACGATCTCCCGCCATTCTTCCCATGGCGATTAACTGACCGTTCTGGCTCCTGAGTCTTAAGAGCGCTTCCGGGTGGAAATGGTCACCTTCCCCCTCTTTCAAACAAACGGGGTTTCCATGAATGACTCTCTTCTCCCGTTCCGGATCAAGGGTCACAGCGGAATAGCGGCCCAGGGCATCATCCACCGAAAGAAAAAATGGGTCTGAGTTTCCCGCCGCCGCCTCCTGGACAAACCGATCCAGGGTCAGGGAATTACTGATATC
>DATNMI010000526.1:0-4541 GCA_035602375.1 Nitrospiria bacterium
ATTGTCCCCGTCGCCGGCAAGCCGATAGATTAAAAATCCTTCTCTTTTCCCCTCTCCTGCCATCCCCCGCACCCTGCTTGTCCCTTGGTCAACTTGACACACTGAGCATGTAAGGTATCCTTTAACTCGACAATCTTTCGCTGAACTATCGCGTGCTATTGATTTCTGAAAGGGACACTACGATGGAAATGACGTTACCTGCTCTCAAATGGTTGACGGACCAGGCAAGTTGACCAGGCCGTGTCGAAGGGGATCCGATTGCATTCACAAATAAGGAGAAATATCCGATTTTCGATAAAAATTCTTATTTTCTCTCTTTTGTTGCCATTGATAGCGGCTGCGGGGACATCGGTCTCCGTCACTCCTTTGGCGGGGTCTGTCACTGCAATATCAGTCTCTCCGAATTATGCCGCCGATCAGACCCTTTTTACGGGGACCTATAGAGGCGGCCTCTTCAAGAGTGCCAATGGCGGTAGCGCATGGTCTAATACCAATTCCAGATTCAAAAAAGAGCTTCACATTCTCTCTATTGTATCACCCGAATATACCGCTGACAAAACCGTTTTTGCGGGAACAAAGGGAGGATGTCTGTTTAAGAGCCTGGATGGCGGCGCTACATGGTCCAGGATATTTACGATCCCGAAAAACCGGCCCGTTAGTTTCCTCGGCATTTCACCGAGTTATGCCGCAGACCAGACCCTCTATGCAGGGACCTATGGGGGCGGTTTATTTAAGAGCAAAGATGGCGGAACGACCTGGTCTGAAGCCAATACCGGCCTCCCTGATCCATCTGTCACCTCCATTCTGATTTCACCCAATTTTGTATCTGACCAGACCCTTTTCGTCTCAACAGCGCTAAAAGGAGTCTTTAAAAGCACGGACGGCGGTTCAGTTTGGTCTGAAGCCAATTCCGGCCGCGCCGAATTGACGGCATACTCTCTAGGGATATCACCCAATTATGCCGCAGATCAGACCCTTTTCGCCGGAACAGCCGAGGGAATTTTCAAGAGCAGCGATGGCGGCGCTACCTGGTTACCCGGCTCCGGCCCCAAGGCTCCTATTTATATTGTTTCTCTCGGGGTTTCACCGAACTATGCCGCAGATCACACACTCTTCGAGGGAACGAATAAAGGCGGAATGTTTAAGAGCATTGATGGAGGCGCGAGCTGGATGGAAATCAATTCCGGTTTCAATAAAAAACAGTATATCGTCTCACTCGGGATTTCACCCAATTATGCCGCAGATCATACGCTCTTCGCGGGAACCGCCCGGGGCGGCCTCTTTAAAAGTACGGACGGCGGCGCTAAGTGGTCTTCAACCTATTCCGGAAAATCAGTCCATTCCAGGAAAAAGTAATATTCCGCTTTATACACTCAGGTCCCCTGTTTATTGATATTCTGCGCCAAAGCGTGATATCTTTTCTCCTGTCCAATTATTAAAGAAATCAGGATATGATTGACTCGTAAAAAAAACTTCTTACCCGCGAAGGCGCCCCTCAAATGGAATATTATGCCATTAGTCCCCGGCAGGGGGCGCCCTTCCGATAAGATATTAATGCCAGAAGTCCTCGGCAGGGGGCGGGTATCCAGAGCACTTGAAACTCGTTGAAAAGACTAGATTCCCGCTTTCGCGGGAATAACGGAAAACTGTTTTTGGAGACTTTTTACGAGACCATCAGATATAGAATATGCCGAATTTATTGAAAGATATAACGTTTAGCCGGAGAACTTTGCTTAAGGGAATCGCGATTCTGGGCATCGGTGGGCTCTTTGGGGCCTTTCGGAATTCCCGAGCTGACGCTGATGAGGCAAAAAAAACGTTTGAAGTGGCGAAAACAGAAAACGAGTGGAAAAAGATCTTGACCCCTGAACAGTATCGCATTCTTCGGCAGGAAGGGACGGAACCCCCTTTTGAAAATAAATACCACGACCATAAGGGGAAAGGGATCTACCATTGTGCCGGCTGCGATCAGGCCCTGTTTTCCTGGAGACACAAGTATGACAGCAAGACAGGGTGGCCCAGCTTCTGGCAGCCGATGTTTTCCGACGCAATCGGCGCCAAGACTGATCTGAAGATCGGGTCTCCGAGGACCGAGGTCCATTGCGCCCGTTGCGGCGGCCACCTCGGGCATGTTTTTGACGACGGGCCCGCGCCGACCTATCTTAGATATTGCATCAATTCCGCAGCGCTTATTTTCAAACCGTCTTAATGAACCTTAGCGAGGCGGCCCCACAAGGTCGAACATCCTCGCCACGTTTGGTTTACATGTATTTGCGAGGCAACCAAGATTCCATGCATCCTCTATCGTCGCCAGGAGCGAGTAGTGGTTGTATGGCCTGCTCGATCTTCGCGGTCCGGGATTGGCATTCGAAATCACAAGCATGATAATGTGTCCGCCCCCCGGTTCGCCGTTGCAACAGCCCCGTTCATACCCAATCTGCGTTTGGTCGTCGCTCTCATCCCAAGTGATGAAAATAACGGACCTCTCCGTCCAGGCCTTCGACCCCATGATCTTTCCAACCCAGGTCCTTAGAAAAGAGTCCCCGGCGGAAATAAGCTGTTCCCCGTTGTCAAAGTCGCAGGGATTGTCTCTGCCACGGCTATGGCGCCCGTGCATATCGTTGCACAAATCCGGGCTGATCCAGGAAAAGTCAGGTACGTTGCCTGAGGCAAGGTCGGAATCGAGTTCCGAAAGATCCACCACCTTTGCCATCCTGGCGGGGTTCGTCTGTACGTCTAGATACGAAACAAACGGGTTATGCTTTCGCACATAGACGTGATCGGCTCTGCTGTATCGGGAGGACTCGAGCAGCTCGTCTTTACACTCCTCGGCCAGCCTGTTCCTCCTGCACAACGAGATTGACTGCTGGTAGTCTTTCCAGCTTTTCCCGGCCGCCTCGAGCTGGTCGACGAGGTTCCGGACATTCAGCGTCACCTCTTCGTCATCAGCGACGCCGTGTGTTGATCCGGAGGTGACAGCGATGTAGTTGGGCTGGCTCGGATGCGCGACGCCGTAGTATTGGGCGCCAAACCCGTACATTGCCAAAGCGCTGTTGATCCAGGGCGCGTTCGGGTTGCCGATTAAAGTTTCATAGCTCTCGTTCTCCATCATAATCACAAAGACATGGTCGAGGGTGTTAGCAGCGGACTTATTCTGACCGGTCGCGGGAGGCGAGATCATGACGGCTCCGGCAACAAAAGCCATACCAAAAATCAGGATTGAAAAGAGCTTCTTCATGGGAAGGGACATTTTATCACAGGACCAGATGCAATTTCCTATTCACGATTCCTCGACAATCCTTGAAAACAAGATGCCAATCCGGGAAGAAAATGCAGTTCGCAGTTCAGGCTTTTTGGTTTTATTTTTTATCGATGATACGGCTGGCTTTACCCAGGATCGATGCTGGAATTTCAATATTAAGTCTTTTAGCCGTTTTGAGATTTATTACCATCCGATACCTGGACGGTTGGCTTGAATTTCCAGCTTTTCCGATCAGGATCTCGTCAATTTTAAGGCTCCCCTGCCTGCCTACATCCTCATAATCCGACGAGAGTGAAAGAAGCGCCCCCGCATCGACAAAACTTTCCGAAAACGCCATAAAAGGGATTCTTTCGTCCAAAGTATAGGTAAATATAAAGGGAAGACTTTCTTCCGAATAGACGGTTGAATCCGGAACCATCCAAAGGGCATCCACCTGGTCTTTCATTTCCCGAATCGCATTGGGAACCTCATTTTGATTATGAATTTTTACTGTCTTGACAGATAACCCTAAATCCTGAGCCTCCCCTTTCGCATTCTCAACCAATTCTCCTGATATCTTCGGGTCATAAATGATGCCGATTCGCCGAAGAGACGGAATGATCTGTTTTAACAGCTTAAATTGCACTGCCGAAGGGATATCCAGGGGAATTCCGAAAATATTCTTCCCTTCGAGCCCGTATTTGTCAGGATTGATAACCATGGCGTAGACCAGAGGAAATTGCTGGAGGTTTGACCTTGCAAATACGGCGGCCTTGGCCCCAACGGCAAAAATCACATCGGGACGAATCGTGCCGATCTCCCCGACCAGCGCCGCATTATTCCCTTCCGGTTCGCTCTTGAGGACAAACTCGACTACATGATTTGACGTGGCCCCCTTGAAACCCGCTACTGCGCGGTCATACGGGCCGAGGTCCTGCGACTTCACTATCGCAATGGTGAATCCGGCATAGGCCAGGTTGAACGGGACCAGGACAAACGCTAGAATGAATATTAGAGAAAAAAACCGTTTTAAAATATGGCGCAGCATAAATGTCCCTGAGTGCTTACTTGTTTCCTGTCAAACCGCGATTTGTTCCTGGATTAAAATGTAAAGGAGCTCTTTATAAAAAATGCCCTGCCATCCCGGGGAATTTGCAGAATCGGGGAGGGTAGGACTGACGCCGGATCATAATATTTCTGATCAAAAAAATTAAAAACAGAGGCTTGAAGGTCCAACCCCCGGATCAGATTCCGCATTGTTAAAGTCAGATTTGTAACCGCGTAAGGATCAACCTCCTGG
>DATNMI010000387.1:0-4607 GCA_035602375.1 Nitrospiria bacterium
AACCCGGGGGTGCGGGGGGCATGAGCGGGTTGCGCGAAGGCCCCCCGTTAAGACAGACGCCTTTCGCACCTTTCTAGCCGGGGTTTTCTTCGGCAAGCTGGTCAATGGTAAGGCCGAGATTTTGAAGTTTGTAGGCGAGCATTCTCCGGCTGATTCCAAGGGCTTGCGCCGCCTTTGTCTGCACAAAATGGTTCTTTTTCAGCGCCCGGAGAATCAGCTCTTTTTCAAATTCCATAACCGATTTCTCAAAATCGACCCTGTCGCTCCCCTGGTCGGAAGGTCTGGATACAATCACCGGCTGGCCCGATTTTAAAAAATCGGGGAGGTCCCTCGGAGTGATATAGGCGTCCGTACAGAGGGTAAATATCCGGGAGATGTTATTTTCAAGTTCCCGCACGTTTCCGGGCCAGTCGTACCGGGTCAGAAGGGACATGGCGTCCGGGGAGATTTCCTTGACCGGCCTGTTTTCCTCCAGGGCTTTTTTCACCAGGAAATGTTTGACCAGAAGACTGATGTCCTCCCGCCTCTCCCTCAGCGGGGGGAGCGAGAGGGGAACCACGGCAATCCGGTAATAAAGATCGTTCCGGAACCTTCCGGCCCTGACCTCTTGTTCCAGGTCCTTGTTGGTCGCGGAGATCAGCCGGACATCGGAGCGGATCAGCTGGGTTCCCCCGACCCGCATAAACTCTTTTTCCTGAATCACCCTGAGGATCTTCGCCTGGGTGGTCATGCTGAGGTCCCCGATTTCGTCAAGAAAAATGGACCCTTCATGGGCGGCTTCAAACTGCCCGATTTTTTTGCCCTGGGCGTCGGTAAAGGCCCCTCGTTCATGCCCGAACAGTTCGCTTTCAATCAGGTTTTCAGGAATGGCCGCGCAGTTGAGGGCGACAAACGGCTTGTCCCTCCGCGCGCTGTTGAAGTGCAGTGCGCGGGCCACCAGCTCCTTGCCCGTGCCGCTCTCACCGGTGATCAGGACTGTCGTTTTGGTGTCGGCCAGCAGGTTTATTTTCTGGTAAATTTCATTCATGACCGGACTGACCCCGATCAGGTGTTCGAAGCTGTGAATCTCATTGAGATTGCTCTGAAGCAGGCGGACTTTTTTCTCGAGAGAGGCGGTGGAAAGAACGTTCGAAATGACCAGCAGGAGCTCTTCGTGATCAAACGGTTTGGTCAGGTAGTCGGCGGCGCCTGATTTCATCGCCTGCACGGCCGACTTGACCATTTGTACGGCGGTCAGCATGATCACAGGAATTCTCGGCCGGGTCTTTTTGGCTTCCTTTAAAACCTCCAGCCCGTTCATGCCGGGCATGGTCAGGTCGAGCAGAACCAGGTCGGGTTCCTGTTCGGCCAGAAGTTTCAATCCTTCCGCCCCGTTTTCCGCTGTTGTGGTCTCATACCGCCCTTTCAGGGTGACGATGAGGGATTCCCGGACATTCTTTTCATCGTCGATGATCAATAAATGGGCCATCTATTCTATCGCCGCTTCCAATCTATTTTTTTGATTCCGGATGAGAGAGCTGTTTCAAGGTTTCTTCCATTTGACCCAGCGTTTCTCCATATTTGGTCCAGTTTCCATCTTTCAGATAGCCTTGCGCCTTCCGGTACAATTCAAGGGCGGTCTTTCCAAGCTCTTCCTGCGACTGAAGGCGCTGTGGCTCCGGTTTCAGGCCGGATGGGGCGAGACCGGCTGCCGAAACGGCTCTTTTCCCAAAAAGGCTCTGCAACGCGCCTTCCAGGGTATCCTCCATGATCAACTGATTTCCATAGGCCACAATCACCCTGCGGAGTTCGGGAATAGACCCCTTTGCTTCCGCCGCCAGGTAGAGCGGCTCGACATAGATGAGTGAGTCTTCAATCGGGATGACGAGCAGGCTTCCCCGAATAACCTTCGAGCCCTGCTGGTTCCAGAGCGAGAGCTGTTGGGAAATGTAGGCGTCCTGGTCGATCCGGGCTTCAACCTGGCGCGGACCGTAGATCAGCTTCTGTTTCGGGAAATGGTACATGATCAGTTTTCCGTAATGAGGTTCGTCCGATCGGGCGGCCAGCCAGGCGATCATGTTATCCCTTTTGGAGGGGGTGAACGAATTGAGCAGAACGAACTCCTCTTTGGCTTCTCCCGGGAGTTTCATAATGGTGTAAAACGGTTCAATCGGCTTCTCCCCTTTTCGGGGGATACTGAAGAGGTCTTCCTTGTTATAGAAAATCTGCGGGTCCTTCATATGATAGGTGGAATAGACGGCCGCCTGCAGATTGAAAAGGTCAACCGGGTAGCGGATATGGCCCCTGAGATCAAGGGGCATCTTGTCCATAGGGAGAAAAAGGCCGGGAAAAATCCGGTCGTAGGAGCGGACGATCGGGTCATCCGGGTCGCTGATATAAAGCAAGACGGTTCCATCGTAGGCATCCACCGTGATTTTAACCGAGTTTCGGATATAGTTTCCAGAGCGGGCCGCCGGCAAGGAATAGGGGAGCATAGCGGAGGTGGTATAGCCGTCCAGCATCCAGACCAGATGCCCCGAATCAGTCACAACCATATAGGCGTCCTGATCGAGTGAAAGAAAAGGAACCAGCCGGGAGACCCTCTCCTTGATGTTGCGGAAAAAAAGGATCCTGGAATCGGCGTTCAGGGCGTTGGAGAGGAGAATCTTAAGGCTTCCAAAATAGGCGGAGAAGAGAATTTTTGTTCCAAGCGATGAAAGCGTCACCCCGCCCTGGCCGGCGTAGGTGGTGTAGACGTTCGTGTCGCCCGAAGACGGGTAGTCAAATTCCTTTTCCCGGGTTCGGATAAAAACATATTCGTTGGGGATCTCCCCGTAATAAATTTCCGGCCGGGTGATTTTCAGAGGGATAGAGGATGCGGGCGGGATATCCTGGATAAAAAACTCGGGAAGTCCTTCCCTCGATATCCGGTTGACCGGTCCCATGGTGACTCCGTATCCATGCGTAAAGGTCAGATGTTCGTTGATCCAGTTTCTGTTCAGTAGATTCTGATAGGTCAGCTCCCTCGGCGAGATGGTGACCTGGCGATACTCTCCGTTAATCATGTACCGGTCATTGTCGACATTTATGAAGTCATAATAAGGCCTGATCTGCTGGAGCTGGCGGTAGGTCACCTCCAGCGGGGAATGGTCCCAGAGCCGGACATTCTTGATGGTCGTTTCATTTCGGGCCAGCGTTTCCCGCGTCAGATTTTCCGCGACCGGAAATTCCCTGACCTCGATATTGTTCAGGTTGTAGCCGAAACGGGTCCATTCAATATTGCTTTCAATATAGGGCCGTTCCAGGAAGATTTCGTTGGGCGTCACTTTGAATTTCTGAATCATTTCGGGGAGAAGATTTGCTCCCAGAAACTGAAGGAGGAGGACCACGGCGACGGTGGCCAGGGGGAGAGCGGTTCCCCGCCGGAACGCGGTGTAGACCATGACTCCGCTGGCGGCCAGGGAGAGGAAGAACAAAAAGTTCAACGCGGGGAGGCGGACATTGACATCGGCATATCCCGCGCCGAAGATGACTCCCCGGTGGGAATAAAGGAGGTCATAGGTGTCCAGCCGGTACCCCCAGGCCCAGGCGAGAAAGAGGAGGGCTCCCAGCAGCACCAGATGGCGAAGCGGGCCCTGGTCGATGGAAAATCCCTGGGGGTTCAGCCTTACCCCTTCTTTAAAGAGATAAAACATAAGGGAGAAAACTCCCGTTACCAAAAGGACGCCCACAATCCATTTCTGGAGAAAAATCAGAAAAGGGAGCTGGAAAACATAAAATCCTGCATCAAGTCCCAGAAGGGGATCGGTTTTCCCGAAAGGGACCGGGTTGAGGAAAAGAAGGAAGTTCCTCCACTCTCCCGCTCCCTGAAGTCCGCTGATCAGGGCTCCCGCGAGCGCCAGAAAAAGGAGGATTGTCCGGGAACGGGTCTTCAGAACATGGAGAAGGGGAAGGGGCATCTGCGCCTCCCAGGTTCCCCAGGAACGGAGCGCCCGAAACCGGTCGGCCATGAGAAGGTTAAAAAGGAAAAAGACGAAAAAAACAAGCCCCAGTCCGGCGCCAAGCCCTGTTTCGGTCAATAGTGATTTTGAGAAAACCCCCTCCTGGTGGATTTCGGAAAACCAGAGGGCGTCTACATAAAGTGAAACGAGGTCTCCGGAGAAAAGAAAGAGGAACAGGAGGAAAGAGATTAAAAAAATATTTCTGAATTTCTTGGGCATCGCGGCGGAGTTTCCTTCCGGTGTTATTGATTAAACAGGGTTTTCAAAATATTGGACAAGAATCAGGGTAATGTTGTCTTTCCCTCCCTTTTCGTTGGCAACCCGGATCATGTCGCCGCTCTTATCGTCGAGGTCTCCCGGTCCGGTCAGGATGGACTCCATCTCGTCCTTCGTGAGCATATTAGTCAGACCGTCGGAACAGAGGAGGAGTATGTCTCCGGGAAAGAGCGGGAGATTGAGGATGTCGGTCTCCACCGCTTCCTGCGTCCCCAGGGCCCGGCTTAAGACATGCTTCATCGGATGCCGCTCGGCCTCTTCGGGCTGGATGAGTCCTTTAATGACATATTCATGGACGACCGTATGGTCCGTAGTGACCTGGCGGAGGTTGTTTTTCCTTAGCAGATAGGC
>DATNMI010000559.1:0-5926 GCA_035602375.1 Nitrospiria bacterium
TCTAGAAAATTATTTGAAATGCCTCTCGCCGATAAAGTCCGCATAATCTCCGCGCGGAATGGCTGGGAGTCGTCTACAACCAGAATTGCAAATCCTTTTTTTGAGCCCATCGTATCACTTAGTGTAGCTCTAAACAGGAATTTGTCAAAAAAAAGCCCTAAACTCTATCGGAAATAGATGTCCAGGGCTTGCCAGAATTTTGGAGGTAGAATCGAGGGGAGATTACTGGCTAATCACATTCACATTGGTCGCCTGCGGACCCTTGGCCCCCGCGGAGACTTCAAACTCCACGGCATCGCCTTCTTTCAAAGTCTTAAAGCCGTCGCCTTTAATCGCCGAGAAGTGAACAAACACATCTTCGCCATTTTCCTGAGAAATGAAGCCGTAGCCTTTGCTCGCGTTAAACCATTTCACTGTTCCTTTTGCCATTGTCTTAAAACACCCCCTTTTATCACAAAAATGATAAAAAAAACCGCAGAATCCTCTCTTTCAGGAATCTACGGCTGTCTATTTAACCCAAGCGCTTTTCATGCTCAAAAAGAATAACCCGGTGCTAATTTGAAAGTATTATCTCGGATTCTTTTTTTTATGTCAAGTGGAATTTATTTTCCGGTAACCTGCCGAAGCGAATCAGCAAGGCGGGCCTTTTGACAATGATGCGGGTCGGGGATAAAATTAAACTATGAGAAAAAGTCATGGAGGCAGAATGAAAAAAGAGGGGAGAAATCCGCCAGGTTCACAAGAGATCATGATGAAACCGGCTGTCCGAAAGGAAGCGATTCCGGGCGCCAGGGCGCTTGAGTGGGTGGCCCGCGATGAAAAGATCATCTCCAAGTCATATACCCGCACCTATCCCCTTGTGGCTGAATCAGGGCGGGGCGCGAGAGTCACCGACGTGGACGGCCATGAATACCTCGATTTTACCTCCGGGTTGGGAACCTCCCTGACCGGTCATTGTCATCCCGAAATTGTTAAAGCGATTGTCGACCAGGCCCAGAAACTGATCCATATGTCGGGAACAGATTTCTACTACGCCTCCCAGATTCGTCTGGCTGAAGAGATCGGAAGCATGATGCCTGGGCTGGCTCCCCAAAGGGTCTTTTTCAGCAATTCCGGGGCGGAGGCCAATGAAGCGGCGATAAAACTGGCCCGATATGCCGCAAAAAGGCCGCAATTTATTGCTTTCCAGGGCGCTTTTCATGGGAGAACCATGGGAGCGCTCTCTCTGACGGGAAGCAAGACCGTTCAAAAGAAATCATTTTTCCCAATGATGCCGGGCGTGACCCATGTGCCCTATCCCAACTGTTACCGGTGTCCGATCAACCAGACGTATCCCTCCTGTGGCGTGGCATGCGTCGACACGATTCGGGAGGTTCTCAAGACCACCCTTCCTCCGGACGAAGTAGCGGCCATATTTGTAGAGCCTGTCCAGGGAGAGGGGGGGTATGTTGTTCCTCCCCCAGATTTCTTTAAAAAACTGAAGTCGTTGGCGGATGAGTTCGGAATCCTCATTGTAGCGGATGAAGTGCAATCGGGGTCGGGACGGACCGGAAAATTTCTGGCCATCGAACATTTTGGCGTTGTTCCGGATATCGTCACCTTGGCAAAGGGAATTGCATCGGGAATGCCGCTCGGCATTACCGTTTCGCGCGATTCATTAATGACCTGGGGGCCGGGGTCGCATGCGAGCACCTTTGGAGGGCATCCGATCTCCTGTGAAGCGGCCCTTAAAACGCTTCAGCTTCTCCGGGAAGGGTTGATGGAAAACGCGGCCCGGGTAGGGAGTTATATTCTAAAGAAGCTCCAGGAGATGAAACTAAAACACCGGCTGATCGGCGATGTTCGGGGATTAGGACTGATGATCGGCATTGAACTCGTAAAAGACCGGGAGACCAAAGAACGGGCGGTCGATGAGAGAAATGAAGTGGTCCAGACATGTTTTAAGAAAGGATTCCTGATTGTCGGATGCGGTCAGAATACGGTTCGGTTTCTGCCGCCGGTGATAATCACGGAAAAAGACGCCGACCGGGCGCTTTCGCTCTTTGAAGAGGCGCTGACAGAAATTGAACAGCGCCGATTTCCAGTCAAGAAAATCGTCTAAAATCAGGGTGTAAGGGAATAAGGGTGTGAGGGTGTAGAGTTAAAACCTGAAAATAAATATGCCTCTATCTCTTACCCCCTTCTCCCCTATACCCTGACACACATTTATTGTTTATCGATTTGCGCTTTTTGAAGTTTGCCTGAGTAATCCCTGTAAATCACCTTCCATTTGGAATAAAGATCGAGCGCTCCCCCTCTCCCCCCGGCCTCGCGGGGGCCATAACCTGTTTTTTTAGTCCCCCCGAACGGGAGCTGAATTTCGGCCCCGATAGTCGATGCGTTGATATAGACAATTCCGGTTTCGAGGTCCCGTTCCGCGATTGCCGATTGATTGACATCCCGCGTATAAATTGACGCAGAAAGGCCATATTCGACCCGGTTGGCGACATCTATTGCTTCTTCAAGGGATGCCACCTTAAGAACCGAAACGACCGGTCCGAAAATCTCCTCATTGGCGATTCTCATTTGGGGCGTGACATGGGTAAAAATCGCGGGATTAATGAAATTGCCTTTCCCGCATTCACCCTTCAGATTGGGAGTTCCGCCAAGAATTAGCCGGGCGCCTTCTTTTTTCCCGATTTCAACATAGCTCAGTATTTTTTCGTACTGTGATCGGTTAATCACGGGCCCGACGTCGGTTCCGGGGTTAAGACCGCTTCCGAGTTTCAAGCGGGAGGTTTTCTCCTTAAATTTCCCGACAAAACGGTCATGAACCGCCTGATGGACGATGACTCTGCTAGCCGCGGTACATCGCTGTCCGGTCGTGCCAAACCCTCCCCAGACGGCCCCTTCAACAGCGAGGTCGAGATCGGCATCGTCCATGACAATAAGCGGATTTTTCCCGCCGGTTTCCGTCGTGACCGGTTTATGAAGGGCGCCGCAAAGGGACTCCACCTGAACACCGACAGTTGAGGAACCTGTAAATGAAACTGCCTGAATTCCGGGGTGTTTCACCATGTAAGTCCCGACCTTATCCCCTTCGCCATGAACCAGGTTTAAGACGCCGTCAGGGAGCCCGGCTTCCGCCAGGATTTCTACCAGCCATGTGGCGACGACGGGGGTATAGCGGGAAGGCTTGAATACGACTGTATTTCCGCAGATCAGGGCCGGAAAAATTTTCCAGGAGGGTATGGCCACGGGAAAATTCCAGGGGGTAATGAGACCGAAAACGCCTACCGGAACGCGTACTGATTTGGCATCCTTATCCGGAAGCTCTGATGGGACGGTTTCTCCCGAAAGCCTCCGTCCCTCTCCTCCCATGTAATAGGCCATATCAATCGCTTCCTGAACATCTCCCAGCGCTTCCGGGAGAACTTTTCCCATTTCCCTGCAGAGGAGTTCCCCGACGGCCTGTTTCTCCTTGCTCAGGATTTCCGCCGCACGGAAAAGAATCTCTCCCCGGCGGGGCGGAGGGACCCTCTTCCAGGATTTAAATGCTTTTTGGGCCGCTGTGACCGCTTTGTCCACATCCGCCGCGTTGGAGGAAGGGACCAGTCCGATGATGTCATTCGAATCTGCCGGGTTGACGCTCTCAATCGTCTGTCCGGTTCCGGAATCAGTCCAGTTGCCATCTATATAATTCTGGTAAAGCTTGGCCATAGCGTTTCCTCATTTCGTGATTATGAATGAACAAGGAGCGGGAGTATCTCTCCGGCTTTACCTTGAAGGGAGATATCCATGACTTCGGTGATGGCCGTCTCTTCCGGGTTGATTTCCACGACAAAAGCGCCCCGGCTGCGGGCCATTCCGGCAAATGAAGCCGCCGGCTGTACGACGCCCGATGTTCCGATGACGAACATCAGATCGGAATTCGCAAGCGCCGCGTACGACTTTTCAAGGTTCTCAGGTTCAAGAGACTCCCCGAACCAGACAATATGAGGGCGAAGAAGTCCGCCGCAGGAGCGGCATTCGGGAGGTATTCTAACGGGAACGTCGAAATTAAAGGCCACCTGCAGGCAACGCGTGCAGCGGACCTTCCAGATATTACCATGAAGTTCAATTGGATTTGTACTGCCGGCCTTTTCATGGAGTCCGTCCACATTTTGCGTGATCAGGTGGAACCTTGAAAACATCTTTTCCAGTTCGGCAATCATGTAATGACCGGCGTTGGGTTCTTTTGCGGCGATGATGGCGCGCCGCCAATCGTACCATTCCCAAACCAGGCGCGGGTCTTTCGAAAACGCTTCCGGGGTCGCCAGTTCTTCAGCCCGGAAGTTCTTCCATAACCCTTCAGCGCCGCGGAAAGTCGGTATCCCGCTGTCGGCAGAGAGGCCTGACCCGGTCAGGACGGTGACCGACCCGGCTTTGCCGAGTTTCTCTTTAATGGCGGCTATCTTTTCCTGCAGTTGAGATAAAGGCACGCCAGGAGTTTATCAGGAAAAATCGGCCCTTTTCAACTACTCCATTTTCTTCTCTGGTCTCGGACATCGCAATATAATATGATGAATCGGCGGAGGAGACATTTGAAACATTTCGAACCTTTTAAAAATCTTGCGGAGTCGGTACAGTTCTGTTATGGATGTTCACAATGTATTTCATTTTGTCCCTTCTATCCAACCGCTTTTTCTCTTCTTGAATCGTTTCCCTCTGATCCGGCCGAGAAAATAGCCGATAATACGGGGAACATTCTGAACCTCTGCTACGACTGCAGGCTCTGTTCGACCGGATGCCCGTTTGGAAAGGACATCCCCCATCAGGTGATCCTTGCCAAGGGCGAATATTTCAAACAGAATGGAACCCCGCTGATTCACAAGATTTTCGGTAATATCGAGCGCTTTCAGTATTTCGCACGGCTCATGGCTCCGGTTTTGAATTTTATCCTCTCCGGACGGCTTTTCAGGATCGTTCTTGAAAAGGTCGTCGGAATTCACCGGGAGAGGATCCTTCCAAAGGTCTACCGGCAGTCTTTTTTGAGATGGGCCAAAAAAAGGAAGCGCCTCGCCATCCGGACATCGAGTCGGAAAGTGGTTTATTTTTACGGATGTTTTACCAATACGCACCGGCCGGAGGAGGGGAAGGCAGCGCTAGAAATCCTGGAAAGAAATGGAATTCAGGTTGAAGTTCCGGAATGGAACTGTTGCGGCCTTCCGCAATATTCTGAGGGGGATCCGAAAGCGACGACCCTCTTCCGCAAGAATCTCGTGAATCTGGCATCCTGGGTGAAAAAGGGATATGATGTTCTTGTGACCTCTGTTCCGTGCGCCTTAACCCTGCGGGAGGAGTATCCCCTCCGGCTCGAATCTGCTGAGGCGGACCTGGTAGCGAAACATGTTTTTGATATCAGCGAATATCTGTTAAAACTTTTGCGGGAGGGGAGTCTGGCGCTTCCCGAACATCCGGTAAACGCGAAAGTCGCTTATCATGTGCCTTGTCATTTAAAAGCGATGGAGATTGGATTTCCCTCCTATGAATTGCTCAAAAAAGTGCCGGGTCTGGAGGTGACAATGGTTGATCAGGGCTGTTGCGGGCTGGCCGGGACCATGGGATTTCACAAAGACGGCTTTGTTCTGGCACAGCAGATCGGAAAGCCGATGATTGAAGGGATCCGGAATACAGGGGCATCCTTGGCGGCAAGCGATTGTCCAAAATGCAACCTTCAGATCAAGCAGGGGACAGGGATTGAGGCTGTTCATCCTCTGGAAATATTTTATAAAAGTTATACCGGATAACGGAACTTTTCCGTAATAATGGTGTTTATTATCCCGTGAGGTTTTCAATTTATAAATATATTAAGGAGAGACTAGTGAAAAAACTTGTTTTAACAGTGATAATTGCTCTCCTGGCTGAAACCGCTCAAGTGGTTCCTGCCTTGGCAGATGGTCCCTAT
>DATNMI010000562.1:0-1145 GCA_035602375.1 Nitrospiria bacterium
TGACCTTTCTCGTGACCTGGGGTCCGTTTATCTTTCTTGTGGCAATCTGGATCTTCTTTTTCCGCCAGATGCAGGCAGGGGGGAACAAGGCCCTTTCTTTCGGCAAAAGCCGCGCAAAACTGCTCTCCGAGGAAAAGAAAAAAGTGACCTTTGCCGATGTGGCCGGCGTGGAAGAAGCCAAGAACGAGGTCGTGGAGATTATCGAGTTTCTCAAGGACCCGCCCAAGTTCCAGAGGCTGGGAGGGAGGATACCGAAAGGGGTTCTCATTGTCGGTCCTCCGGGCACCGGAAAGACCCTTCTGGCCAAGGCCATTGCCGGCGAGGCGGGCGTTCCTTTTTTCAGCATCAGCGGATCTGATTTTGTGGAAATGTTTGTGGGGGTGGGGGCTTCGCGGGTGCGCGATCTTTTTGAACAGGGAAAAAAACAGGCCCCCTGTATTATTTTCATCGACGAGATCGACGCCGTGGGACGCCATCGCGGGGCCGGTCTGGGCGGCGGGCATGATGAACGGGAACAGACCCTGAATCAGCTTCTTGTGGAAATGGACGGTTTTGAAACTTCTGAAGGCGTGATCCTGGTCGCCGCGACCAACCGTCCCGATGTTCTGGACCCGGCGCTTCTTCGGCCCGGACGGTTTGACAGGCAGGTGGTGGTTAATCGCCCCGACTTCAAGGGCCGGGCCGAGATTTTAAAAGTCCATTGCAAAAAAATCCCCCTTGACCCATCGGTCAATCTTGAAGTCATTGCCCGGGGAACCCCGGGATTCGCAGGCGCCGACCTTGAAAATCTTGTGAATGAAGCCGCGCTTCTGGCCGCGAGAAAAAACAGGAATGCGGTCGAAATGAGCGATTTCGAGTTTGCCAAGGACAAGGTCCTGATGGGCGCCGAAAGAAAAAGCATCATCATCAATGATGAGGAAAAACGGATTACGGCATATCATGAGGCGGGTCATACCCTTGTGGCAAGCCTCTTGCCTGGAACCGACCCGGTTCACAAGGTAACGATCATTCCCAGGGGCCGGGCCCTTGGGCTGACCATGCAGCTGCCGACCGATGACCGGTACACCTATCCCAGGCAGTTTCTTCATAATAACATCGCGATTTTGATGGGGGGGAGGATTGCCGAAGAGGTAGTGCTCAAGAAC
>DATNMI010000583.1:0-1302 GCA_035602375.1 Nitrospiria bacterium
CCCGGCCCGTGACAGAAGCGGTGAACAGTATTATGCAGCACCCCTTCCGCTCCTCGTTCAGGCAGCGTCGGGATCTATTTGCGGAATTTCCCCTTCCGATGGAACTAGACTCGGAGTGGCGGTCCCGGAGATTGTGACGAATCCGTGCGCCTTCGGGCTGATTATCCGACGACCTGAAATGGGAAGCGACATTCTGTCGAAGCTGTTCCTCGTTTCCCAATTGATCTTGCCACACAGCCCCTGCAGGTCAGGGAAAAGGGTGCTCTCATCGATTCCCATGCTGTACAGAATTTCGTTCACGAACTTTTTGAGCCTGCGCGGGACGGTATATATCTTATCAGCCTTAATTTCTCCGTCCTCGCGTCCCTGAATTGTAAATAGCCCCTTTTGTCGAGCGATTCTTGCATCGATAAGAGGTGGGTTATAGAGCAAGGGGCCTTTTATGTTTTTCCATTGATCGTTCTTCTGTAATTCTGCGGGTATCGATTTAGGGTTAGTCAGCAGGAATACCTCTCCGTTTTCGTCAACTCCGCCTCGGCTGGCAAAGAATAAAGCCACCAAAGGATTCGTAGTCCAATCGAGAAGATACGTGGCCAACCCGTAGTGCTGAGCCACAGCCACATCATCGATGTCACCAGTTGGCTTCCAACCGAAAGCCCAACATTCAAGTCGAAACTTTTCTAGGGCCTTCAGATAATATCCCTTCCTGTTACCCCGAGTATGTCTTAAAGCTTTTGCGAACAGCGGACGCCCTGCTTCCGGCTGGCCGCGAAAAATCTCAGTCCCTTTTTGATGATTCAGAATGAGGTCATCAATAATCCGCATCGCAACCTCCTGCCGATCTGAGCGCATCGTTTTCGTGGCCATAAGATTCCAGAGGGATTCCACGTCTTTCTTGTCAAAAGCCAGTGTGGCAGTTTTTAATGCAACAGAAATGCTCCCCGCCGGTCAATAGCGACTTGGGCGAAACGTCAGCTAAATTTGTCTGACCTCCAGATCCACGACCAACTCCGAATGATCTGCAGTCCTTGAGTATACGGGCCGCTCCCGGTCGCTTGATGATATAAAAAGACTCAGTCCAGAAAGGATATCTGCCGTCGAACAGCATTCGAAGGGAATCGCTATGGCCGTGAATCATACGTTGACCAATTCCTGGAATTCGGTCCGCCATACTTGAAGCCATTTTAGAAGACGCTCCAAGTTCAAGGATTTTTCGGGGTATCGCTTTTTTAGACTGGGGACCCGCGAAAGTTCCTTATCCACAAAACGCATCAAATCATTCTGAAAACGTCCTAAACCAAT
>DATNMI010000584.1:0-1935 GCA_035602375.1 Nitrospiria bacterium
CCGCCGTCTGGACATGGGTGTGCGTGCCGACGACGGCGCTGACCCTCCCGTTCAGATACCAGCCCATCGCTTTTTTTTCAGAAGTCGCCTCTCCATGAAAGTCGACCAGAATGACGGAAGTTTCAGATCTGACCTTTTCGATCTCGCGATCGGCTGTCCGGAAAGGACAGTCCGCGGGAGCCATGAAGATCCTGCCGGCAAGATGGATGACTCCGATTTTTTCAGCGGCGCCGCTGCGGGTGTCGACGGTACAGACATAACTTCCGGCGCCCGGTACCCCCTCGGCATAATTGGCGGGCCGAAGAAGGCGGGGTTCTTCGGCAATGTAGGAATGAATCTCTTTTTTGTCCCAGATATGGTTCCCGCCGGTGAGGACATGGACCCCGGACTGAAAAAAACGCTCGGCGATTTTAGGCGTAATCCCGAAACCCGCGGCGGAATTTTCCGCGTTGGCGATGACGCAATCGATCTGGTGCTGGAGAACAATGCGGGAAAGGGTCCGCTCTACCATCAGCCGGCCCGGCTCCCCCACGATATCCCCGATAAACAGTATTTTCATGGGAACTCCAGGCTCTGTCTTACCGGATTACTTGGCGTAATCGATGAAACGGCTTTCCCGGATAACGGTCACCTTGATCTGGCCCGGATAGGTCAGCTCGGTCTGGATTTTCTTGGCAATATCCCTTGAAATCTGCGCGGACTGGGAGTCCGATACATCTTCCTGCTTCACGATAATCCGGATCTCCCTGCCGGCCTGAATGGCATAGGCCTTATCCACGCCCTTATAAGAAGTGGCAATTTTTTCGAGCTTTTCCAGCCTTTTAATGTACGATTCCAGGTTTTCCCGGCGCGCTCCCGGCCTTGCCGCCGAGATAGACTCCGCCGCCGCGACCAGCGCCGATTCCGCGCAGATAAAATCGACGTCGCCATGGTGGGCCGCGATCGCGTTGACGACCTTGGGAGATTCATTGAATTTTTTCGCGATATCGGCTCCGATCAGCGCATGCGGGCCTTCTTCCTCATGGCTGACGGCCTTGCCGATGTCATGGAGCAGAGCGGCGCGCCTGGCCAGCTTCACGTCGAGTTTCAGCTCCTCGGCCATCATCCCGCAGATATAGGCCGCTTCCCTTGCGTGATAAAGATTGTTTTGTCCGTAACTGGTCCGGTATTTCAGCTTTCCAAGCAGTTTGACAATTTCAGGGTGGACATCCGAGACCCCGATTTCAAACAGAACCTTCTCGGCATCTTCTTTCATGGTCTTGTCGAGGTCCTTCTTGACCTTTTCCACGACCTCTTCGATTCTCGTGGGATGAATTCTGCCGTCGGACATCAGCCTTTCAAGCGAGAGCTTCGCCACTTCCCGGCGAATCGGATCAAATCCGGAGATAATGACCGCTCCGGGAGTGTCGTCGATGATCAGGTCGATTCCTGTAGCGGCCTCCAGCGCCCGGATGTTTCTCCCTTCCCGCCCGATAATTCTCCCCTTCATTTCATCCCCGGGAAGGTTTAATACGGAGCAGGTCGTCTCAGCCACATATTCGTTGGCGTATCTCTGGATCGAAGTGGTAATGATCTCCTTGGCCTTCCGCTCGGATGTCTCCCTGGCCTCTTCCTCTATCCTCATGATCGCATTGCCGGCCTCGACTTTCGCCTCCTCTTCAAGGCTCGAAATCAGATGCCGTTTGGCTTCCTCGGCCGTTAAACCTGAGATCGATTCCAGACGAAGACGGATATCTTCCCGTCCTTTTTCATATATCTTCCTCTGGGTTTCAAGCTCCTGGTCCCGTTTGTCAAGCGATTCCTCTTTCCTCAGGATCTCTTCTTCCCTCCGTCCGGCCTCAAAAACTTTCCGGTTGAGAATCTCTTCTTTCTGGACAAGTTTTCTTTCCAGATCCAGAATTTCGCTCCGCCGTTCCTGAATTTCCTTTTCCTGAG
>DATNMI010000587.1:0-3482 GCA_035602375.1 Nitrospiria bacterium
GTCGATGTCATGGAGAGATGGCTCAAGTCTCTCAACGTTGTTCCGACCATCATTGCCATTCGGGAGAAGGTGGAAGCGATCCGGAAATCCGAAATGGAAAAGGCAGTCTCCCGATGGGGAAAGCCCCTCAATGAAGAAGAAATTAGAAACATTGAATTTCTGACGCAGAATATCATCAATAAAATCCTTCATTATCCCCTCACCGCCCTGAAGGAAGAGGCCCATCTTTCATCCAGCGACCAGGTGATCCAGGCGACCCGCCGTCTTTTCGACCTCCAGGAAGGAAATCAAGGCGGATCATCCAGAGGGGGCGGGCGGGAGGAAGAGGCGCAGATTCCGGAAACTCCGGTTGAATCGGCCTCCGAACAGCAGGACCGAAAGGAAAGCCGCTAACAGCTACGGAAGTTTTCCCGGTAGGTAGAATGAGCAAGATGTTAAAGAGGTCTTCTGCCGCCATTCCCGAAGGACTTTATCGGGAATCCAGTTTTAGTAGAAGCCGAGGATTATGGATTCCCGCCTTCGCGGGAATGACGGATTTTGCCCGCGGATGAATTTTTTTTCCGGCGAGCTATCGAAGGGTGTTTTTCATGGAAACTGTATGGATTGGAACGCGTGGAAGCCGGCTGGCGCTTTGGCAGGCCGAATGGGTCAAGGCCCGCATCGAGGAGAAGCACTCTGGTCTTTCGGTCCACCTCAAAGTCATTCATACGATGGGAGACAAAATTCTCGACGTCCCGCTCGCGAAGGTGGGGGGAAAAGGGCTTTTTGTCAAGGAGATCGAGGAGGAACTTCTCGCCGGGGAGGTCGATCTGGCCGTCCATAGCATGAAGGATGTTCCGACCGATCTCCCTGCCGGGCTTGAAATCGGTTTTTATGCCGGGGCCGATGATCCGCGGGACGCTCTCGTCAGTCGGGAAGGGAAAAAATTCAGCGATCTTCCGCAGGGCGCCCGGATCGGAACTTCCAGCCTTCGTAGAATGTCTCAGCTCCTTCATGCCCGTCCCGATCTCAGGATTTCATCCCTCCGCGGAAATGTGGAGACCCGGCTCAGGAAGCTGGAAGAGGAGAAACTCGATGCCGTCGTCATGGCGGCGGCGGGACTCTCCCGGCTCGGACTGGAAAGAAGGATCACTGAAGCGCTTTCCGTTTCTCTCTGTCTTCCGTCGGTAGGGCAGGGGGTTCTGGGGATTGAAGTCCGGTCGGACGACCCTTCCGTGCGGAAGCTTCTCTCCTTTTTTGAGGATCCTGCGGCGAGGGTTCGTCTCTCGGCGGAGCGGAGTTTCTTAAAGCGTCTCGAAGGGGGGTGCCAGGTGCCGATCGGAGCACATGCCACTGTGAACAAGGGACGCGTCCGGCTGGAAGGGATGGTGGCCGGCCTGGATGGCAGGGAGATGTACCGGGATTTTCTGGAAGGGCCGTCCCGCGACTCGGAGCAGATCGGCATGACCCTCGCGGAAAAAATTCTCGGCATGGGCGGAAGAAAAGTCCTGGATGAAGTCTACCGGACAATGTCATGATTCGGGGTAAAGTCTATCTTGTCGGCGCGGGTCCGGGGGACCCGAAACTTCTGACGCTCAAGGCAAAAGAGTGTCTGGAGGAGGCGGATGTGGTCTTGTATGATTATCTGGTCAATCCGGATATTCTCGCCTTCGCAAACCCTTCCGCCGAGAGGCAGTTTGTCGGCAAAAAGGGGGAGGAGGCTTTTACCCAGGAAGAGATCAACGCCCTGGTGATCCGCCGGGCCATGGAAGGGAAAACGGTCGTCCGGTTAAAAGGGGGAGACCCGTTTATTTTTGGCCGGGGAGGGGAAGAAGCGGAGGCTCTGGTGGAGGAGGGTTTGCCTTTCGAAGTGGTGCCGGGCATTACTTCCGCGATAGCCGCGCCGGCCTATGCCGGAATACCGCTGACCCACCGGGGATTTTCCTCTTCGGTCGGTTTCATCACGGCCCATGAAGACCCTTCGAAAGTCGGGACGAGCCTCGATTGGGCGAAGATCGCCACCGGGATGGAAACGCTCGTCTTTTTCATGGGACTGGGAAATCTTGAAAAAATCGTCAGGCTTCTGATTGAGAATGGGCGCCCTTCCGCGACGCCGATCGCGCTGATCCGGTGGGGCACCCGGTATGACCAGCAGACAGTGACCGGCACCCTTGCCGATATTTCTGAAAAGATCAAAGGCTCGGGCCTTCTTCCTCCCGTTCTGATCGTGGTCGGAGAGGTGATCCGCCTTCGCGAAAAACTTAACTGGTTTGAAAAACGGCCTCTGTTCGGAAAAAAAATTCTGATCACCCGGTCCAAAGATCAGGCAAAAGATTTTTCAGACCTTCTTTTTTATTATGGGGCAGAACCGGTGGTGTTCCCGCTAATATCGCTGGTTCCTCCCGACAGCTGGGAAGAGCTTGATCGGGCGATCGGACAGATCGGGGAATATGACTGGATGATTTTTTCCAGCATCAACGGCGTCCGGTTTTTCATGGACCGGCTCCGGGCCCAGGGCCTGGACGTGCGCGCCCTTCACCGGATTAAAATCTGCGCCATCGGTTCCGCCACTGCGGGAGGCCTCGCGGAGTGGGGACTCAAGCCCGATCTGGTGCCGGAATCGTTTCAGGGCGAGAGCGTTGCCGACGCCTTTCGCAGGTTTGATATCCGGGGACTCCGGTTCCTGATACCGCGGGCGCAGAAGGCCAGGGAGGTTCTTCCGGAAACCCTTCTGAAAATGGGGGCGCGGGTCGACCTGGCCGCCGCCTATCGGAATGTCCGTCCCGAAGACGACGGCGCCGCGGTCAGGAAAATGCTTTCAAGGAAAGAGATTGCCGTCGTGACCTTTACCAGCTCTTCGACGGTCGACAGTTTCATGGAGCTTTTCAGCCCCGCTGAAGCCGGGAGGCTCCTGTCGGGCGTCCTCATCGCGAGCATCGGCCCTGTGACGACAGGGACCCTGGAATCGTACGGGCTCCATGCGTATATCCAGCCGGAAGAGCATACCGTGCCGGCTCTGGCCAACGCCATTGTCCATCATTTCAAACCCTGAGGAGGAACCATGTCTTTCCCCGAACATCGTCCCCGCCGACTCCGGGAATCGGACGCCTTGAGAAAACTGACAAGGGAAACACGTCTTGATCCGGCCCAATTGATTGCCCCCTTTTTTGTTACCCATGGGCGGGGGGTGCGCGACGAAATCGGGTCGATGCCCGGGCATTTCCGCCTTTCAACGGACCGGCTTTTGCCTGAAGTGGAAGAGGTCCGGAAGGAAGGGGTGGTCTCCCTGATTCTTTTCGGTATTCCAGAAAAAAAGGACGAGCTGGGAAGCGAAGCCTGGAACCGTTCCGGCGTGGTCCAGAATGCGATTCGCGAGATTAAGGGACGGTGTCCCGATCTGACGGTGATCACAGACGTTTGCGTGGACGAATATACCTCGCATGGCCATTGCGGCGTGGTTGAAAACGGGAAGATCAACAACGACCGGACCCTGGAGCTCCTTG
>DATNMI010000592.1:0-6480 GCA_035602375.1 Nitrospiria bacterium
ATTGAGCGGGCCATCATTAACCAGGTCAAGCTGATTCGTCTGCCGGTCCATGTGGTTGAAAAGGTCAATCATTATCTGAACATCGTGGAAGAGCTTGTCCAGGAGATCGACAGAGATCCTGCCCCGGTGGAAGTCGCCAGAAGAATGGGCGTTTCCGAAGGGGAGGTGGTTGATATCCGGCAGGTGATCCGGAAAACCTATTCCCTCGATAGTCCGATCAGTTATTCGAACGAAACTTCCCTGAAAGATATCATTGAAGACGGCGGCCAGATTTCTCCGTACAAGAGAACGGAGGGGATTAAACGGCGTGAAGACCTGATGGGCTGGATCGGCAAACTGAAGGATACCGAGAAACAGGTATTGACGCTCCGGTTCGGACTCGACGGCGGAAATCCCCAGACCCTGGAGGAGATCGGCGTCTATTTCGGTCTCACCCGCGAACGGGTCCGGCAGATTGAAAGCAGCGCACTGGGCAAGCTCAAGGAAATGATCTCCCTGAAATCTATAAAACCTGAAGAAATTCTGTAGCAATGACCGGCAAAAAGATTGATCTAAAATCAAAAATCAGGGGAATTCCCGACTACCCGAAAAAAGGGATTTATTTCTACGATGTCACCACCCTTTTAAAGGACGGCGAGGCGTTTGCCGAAGCGATCAACCTGATGGTTAACCCGTTCAGAAACAAAGGAATTGAGAAGGTCATCGGGATCGAATCTCGAGGGTTTATTCTTGGAGCGCCGGTGGCGCATCATCTGGCCGCCGGATTTGTTCCGGTCAGAAAACCTGGAAAGCTTCCCGCAGAGACGTTTGAAGTCAAGTATGACCTTGAGTATGGGAGCGACGGCCTGGCCATCCACCAGGACGCGATTCACAAGGGAGAGAAGGTCCTCATCGTCGATGATCTTCTGGCCACCGGCGGGACCTGCCGGGCTACCGTTGATCTGGTTGAAAAAGTAGGCGGTAATATCATAGGCATTGTTTTTCTGATCGAATTGAAAGATCTCAACGGCCGTTCAAAGTTTAATCATCATCCAATCCACTCGATTCTGACCTACTAAATCACGATGCTGGCTAAAGACTGGTGGCCGCTGTTTCCCCTTGTCTGCTTGGCTGAATATCTTCGCCCTTCTGGCCATCGGGGCCGATTTCGCCCTTCACTATATCCTGAAATAACGGCGGGTATTAAACCTCAAAATAGAAACAACTTATTTATCTGGATACCCGCCTTAGCGGGCATGACGGATTTGTCCAGGTCCGGAATCTCTCTTTGTCATTCCCGCGGAGGCGGGAATCCATAATCTTGATTTTGCAAACTCTGGATTGCCGATAAAATCACTCGGGAATGACGATGAATGATTTCCTCAACCACGCGTCAGCCGCGGGGGTGGTGCATTTCGTGGAGTTTTTTGAGGCGTTCGCGGGTGACGTGGGTATAAATCTGGGTGGTGGAAATGTTGGAATGCCCCAGCATCGCCTGGACGGACCTGAGATCTGCGCCCCGCTCCAGGAGGTGCGTCGCGAACGAATGGCGGAGGGTATGAGGAGAGAACGTCTTCTCGAGGCCGGCCTGTGTCGCCTTTTTCCTGAGAATATACCAGAAAGCCTGTCGGCTGAGGCCTTTTCCGGAATCGTTCACGAAAAGAACGTCCGACTTTTTCCCCTTTAATTGTTTCTCCCTGAACCGGTTAAGGTATTCAAGTATCCGGTCAACCGCAGGTTCGCTCAGCGGAATCAGCCTTTCTTTGGACCCCTTCCCCATTGTTCGGATGACCCCTTCATTGAGGTAGAGTGAAGAGAGTCTGACTGAAATCAGTTCTGACACCCGCATTCCGGTGGCATAGAGGAGCTCGACCATCGCCAGGTTTCGGTAGTCGCGGGCTGTTTTTACCGGACCGGGAGTGAGAAGACGGTCAACTTCCTCCGTGGAAAGGGTATTGGGAAGCCTGCGCCAGGTTTTTGAAGATTCGATCAGTTCTGTCGGGTCAACGGTCAGAATCGATTCCATCTGAAGGAAACGGAAAAACATCCGGAGCGAAGAGAGAGTCCGGTTCAGGGAGGAAGAGGAAAGTCCGCGGCTCCGGTAATGGTCCAGAAACTGAAGCAGATTCTCCTTTTTGATCTTTTCAATCGAGGAGACTCTCCGGTTTTTCAGAAAAATGAGAAATTTGGCGAGGTCGCGCCGGTAAGCTTCTATCGTATTGGGCGAGAGTCCCTTTTCAACCGTGATATAGTTGAGGAATAGATCAAGAAGCGGTTCAGCGTTGTCGGTCATGTATAAGTTCAGAGCCTCCCGGGCTTAATTTGACAAGCCTTTTAGGTTTATCATAATATAAAATACTTTGAAACAATTAAATAATTACCTCGTTACTCACCTTGGGTCGGTCAACCATGCTTAAGCAAACTGGTTCCATATTACTTCTCTTGTTCTTATTCTCCAATGGTCTGTTTACCCCGCCCTCCTGGTCCGCTCCAGCGCCGTCCCAGGAAGAGAAGTCAGCCCTGGATGCGCTAACCGCTTTGTCTGCCAGCGGCGATTTAATGAATGCAACCTTGAAAGGAAACGAATTTCTGGTCAGTTTTCCGGATTCCTCATTGCGCGACAAGGTCTATTTTATTCTCGGCGATTCCTATTATAAACAAAACCAGAAGGATCTGGCCCGGGGAGTTTACAAGAAGCTGATCGATCAGTTCCCGGCATCGCCATTATATCCCCAGGCTCTGGAAAAAACAGCGGAAATTGCCGTTGATCAAGGTTTGTGGGCCCAGGCGGAAAAGATTTACGCCGGACTGGTTGACACGATCTCCGACCCGAAGGCACAGCGGGATATCTATGAGAAGTTGATCGATCTTGCTGGAAGGAGAGGGGATTACAAGCAGACGGTCTCTTATCTGATGGATGAGTCCGAGGTTGTCCGCGACCCGGAGGGAAGCCAGCTGATCCGGGCCAAAATCGCTTCTATTATTCAAGTCCGGATGAACAAGGAGGATCTTCAGGATGTGATTGAGAGCTATCCAAAAGAGTTTCCCGGCGATGCCGCGTATCTTAAACTTGCTGCCGCCTATGAAGAGGAGAAAGATCCCTATCACTTCGAAAAAACGGTCAGAAAATTCATGGAGGCCTTTCCAAAGAGTGAAAGCGCTAATTTACTGAAAGAAAAGCTTGCCCTGATGAAAGACAGCGCGAAAAGAAAGAGGATTAATATCGGGGTGCTGGTGTCAGGCGAGAAGAACCTGGCGGGATTCTCAGCGCAGGTAATCAATGGCGCGCAACTGGCCATGGACGACTTTTCCCGTGAAACCCATAACGATTCTGTCGGCATGGTGGTCCAGGAACTGGGGCCTCTGGTGACCCGGAACGCCGCCGAGGCGGAAACTTTCCTGAGAGATTATTCGATCAAGGCGGTGATCGGCCCGATGCTGAGCTCCTCCTTTCAGGGGATGGGCGCTCTGGCGGAGAGTCAGAACGTTCCTTTTGTGACCCCCGCGGCTACGAATCCGGGTGTCACGTCCCGGTCCCGTTTTCTCTTTCGAAACGCTTTAACCAATATGATTCAGGCCAAAGAGATTGCGGATTACGCGATTGCCAAAGCCGGTTTAAAAAGGTTTGTGGTCATCGCGCCAAAATCAAAGTCCGGAGATGAGTTAACGAAGGCATTCATAGAGGAGGCAACCCGTCTGGGGGGAGAAATCATTGATGTGGAAATTTATGAACCGGGAACTACCGATTTTACTCAGCAGATCAAGCACCTCGTTAAGGTAGACCTTGGGAAATATGGTATCCAGGGAGAGAAAGTTGAAACCAAAGATTATAAGAATCGGCAGAAAAGGGAATATAAGCCGGGGTTTGACGGGGTATTTCTTCCCGGAGAAGGGGTTTTTGCAGGTCTGATTCCCTCCCAGTTGGCCTTTTTTGATATTAGCGAGGTGGCTTTGCTTGGATCGAGCGGGTGGAATTCGCCTGACTTTCTGAAAGCAGGCAATAAATATGCGGAAGGGGGTGTTTTTGTCGATGGTTTTTTTGCAGGGTCCGATTCTCCTCCGATCGCAAAGTTTGTCGCAGATTATCGGAAGAGATTCCAGAGCGAACCTACTCTTTTTTCAGCCCAAAGCTATGACACCACCCGAATGATTCTTCAAGTGATCAAAGGCGGAGCGACATTGGGCTACCAGATCAGGACAGGGCTACTGGAAATGCCGCCCTATGAAGGCGTGACAGGATTGACGAAGTTCAATCCTAACGGAGAAGCGGAAAAAAAGGTCTTTATAATAGAGATTAGAAGTGGTAGTTTACATCAAATAAATTAAAAATACTGTTGAATGGTTGAAGGGTTGAATAGTTTAAAAAATAGTCATCCAAACACCTTCATATTTTCTCAATTTCAATCTTTCAACATTTCAGCCGTTCAACTGACCGAAATATGAAAAAACCTTTATTTAACAAGATCTTGGTCGCTAACCGGGGTGAAATCGCCCTTCGAATCATCCGGGCCTGCAAAGAACTGAAAATTCCGACCGTTGCGATTCATTCTGCCGTTGACGCGACCACGCTCTATGTGAAAAAGGCCGATGAGGCCTGCCTTGTCGGTCCGGGACCGATTGCCGGTTATCTAAATATCTACCGGATTATTGAGCTGGCCCAACAGATGGGCGCAGACGCGATCCATCCGGGGTACGGGTTTCTGGCGGAAAACGACAATTTTGCAAGAGCTTGCGAGGAAAACGGCATTACCTTCATTGGCCCATCCGCCGAGACCATCTGGAAAATGGGGAACAAGATTCAGGCACGCCTGACCATGGAAAAAGCGGGCGTGCCGATTGTTCCGGGAATTCTTGAACCTCTTGAAACGGAAGATGGCGCCGTTCTGGCGGCCAGGAAGTTCGGCTTCCCCGTGATTCTAAAAGCCTCCAATGGCGGAGGCGGGAGGGGGCTTCGGATCTGCCACAGCGAAGAGGAGGTCCGGAAGCAATATCCGATCATTCAGATTGAGGCCCAGTCTGCTTTCGGAAGCCCGGAAGTCTATCTTGAGAAGTACTTTAATAATCCAAAGCATATTGAAATCCAGATCCTGGCGGACAGGTTTGGGAATGTCATCCATCTCGGAGAACGAGACTGTTCGATTCAGCGCCGCCATCAGAAACTGATTGAAATAGCGCCTTCGCTCGTTCTGACTGAGGAGATGCGGCGGACGATGGGAGATGCCGCCGTGAAAGCGGCCAGGGCTTCCGGGTATCTGACCGCCGGAACCGTGGAATTTCTCCTCGACTCTAAAAATGATTTTTATTTCCTTGAGATGAATACGAGAATCCAGGTGGAGCATACGGTGACTGAAGAGGTGACCGGAGTCGATATCGTCAAGGAGATGATCCAGACCGCAGCAGGGGAACCTCTTTCATACCGGCAGGAAGATATCCATATACGCGGGTTTGCGATGGAATGCCGGATCAACGCCGAAGATCCGCTCAGAAATTTCATGGCGACCCCCGGCAAAATCACCTCGTATTATTCTCCAGGCGGTTTTGGCGTCCGGATCGACGGTAATGTCTATTCCGGCTATACGGTGCCCCCTTATTACGATTCGCTGCTGGCCAAACTGACGGTGAAAGGTTCTACCTGGGAAGAGACCGTCGACCGGATGTATCGAAGCCTCGATGAATATGTCATTCGGGGAGTCCATACCACGATCCCGCTTTATAAGAAAATCATGCTCGATGAAAAATTCCGAAACGGGAACTTCGATGTGAATTATATTCAGGACAACATCGCCCGGCTTGTCTATGGCCGGGAAGGGGACCGGCATGATCTTGTCCTCGCTATTTCAGCGGCAATTACCGCCCACTCCCGGATGAAGGTCCGGGTTGTCTCCTGAGAATCCGAAAAGAAAACAGGAAGGAACCTTTTTGAGTAGCCGCAAGCAAAAAACGATTAAAATCACCGATACGACGCTCCGGGACGGTCATCAGTGTCTGATTGCCACCCGCCTCCGGACGGAAGATATGCTCCCCATCGCGCCTAAAATCGACCAGGTCGGCTACTGGTCGGTTGAAATGTGGGGAGGGGCGACCTTTGACGCGGCCATCCGATACCTGAATGAAGATCCGTGGGAGCGGATCAGGAAACTAAAAGCGGTCATGCCGAATACCCCGTTTCAGATGCTTCTTCGGGGGCAGAATATCGTTGGGTACCGGAATTACGCCGATGATGTCGTTGAAAAATTCATTGAACTGGCTATTGGCAACGGCATCCAGATTCTGAGGATTTTTGACGCCCTGAACGATTTCAGGAATATCAAGACCGCGATCAAGGCGGTCACCAAATATGGCGGAAAAGTCGAAGGGACGCTCTGTTATACCATCAGCCCGGTCCATAAGGTGGACGCTTTTGTCGATATGGCCAAGCGGCTTGAAGACATGGGTTCGGACACGATCTGCATCAAGGATATGGCGGGGATCCTTTCTCCCTATACGGCTTTTGACCTTGTC
>DATNMI010000031.1:0-13566 GCA_035602375.1 Nitrospiria bacterium
AGCGCGGGGGTTACCGCCTCGGATTTGTTCTGGGATTAATGCTCCTCTCATTCCTCCTGACGCTTGGGGCGGATCGGGGCGCCCGCCTGGTTTATGAATTTGGAACCGGAATCAATCCAAAGGTTCTTAACGTGGCGCCGGAAGGAGAGCATCACCACCATGAGGATTAACAGGTTTCTATCGCGGACCTGGAGTTTGCGTTCTCTTTAGAAAAGGGGTTGGGTTGTGGTACAATGAATCCAATACTCCCCTGGGTGAATCATGGCCCGCTTTTACCTCATATTGCTCGTTTTACTGGTCCTCTTCACAGCGGTTATTCTATCCTCGCTGCATGAAAACTGGTGGCGGCACCTGCTCAAAAAAAGGGACGTTGCTCCTCTCAAGCTTGCGCTCTGGGAAAGAGGGCGGTATATCCGGAGATGCCGGAACGCCTTTCTGACCGCGGCCTTTTTTTTCGTCGGGGCAGCCGCAGGCTTAATCCTTTCGGACCGGTATAATTCGGGGTCCGGTTCAAGCAGTCCGATTTTTCTTCTCTTTTCTCTTGGGTTTCCCGTTTTAATCGGTTTATCGGTCATCGTTGGTTTTTACTACCTGGTTCTTGCCCTGAAAAAGCCGGCTAAAACAGAGGCCGGGCTCCCCGCTTTTTTGATGGATGCCCCGGGTCCGTTCCCCTGGTATTTAAACCGTAAACCGGTCAGCCAACCTTCAAGAAAAGAGGAGCTGTTTTGGGACGCGATATTGTTGAAAACGGCAAAGGATGCCTCAGCCGGTGCTCTGAAATCCCGCGCAGGGGACGTCTACGGCTTGATTTCGTCCGGGGTCTATGTTAAATCCGGAGCCGGGAGCAGGTTCTTGTCATGGGAACAGGCCAAAACCACTGTTGAAGGGAGAGAAAAAGAGATGGTTCGGTTCAGGGTCGTTGAAGCGGACCGGCTCGCTCCCATTGCCGATATTGAATCGGGAATGAAAGAAATGGAAGAGACAGGGAACAGAACCTGGTTCCCTGGTGGGGAGACCGGCGCTATTCTTATTCCGGCCTCTCTGCCGGAAGGAATTTATTCCAGAGAATTTCCTCAGGTTTTTCATGAGTTTGGAGAGTTGATTCTTTTTGTCGCGAATACGGTCCCGGAAGGGAGCTTGCGACGGAAAGAAGAGTTAAAGCTCTGGATTATTTATCCGGCAGTTGGAACGCTGGAGGTTATTTCCCAGGAATGGTACAGTCAAGCGTCGTTGACCAGAGGAAAACCGGTTCCGGTCAGGGTATCGAGAGATCCGGCTTCGGGAGCGGTTTATTGCGAAGTCATCCGGCTGGGCGTATTTTCTCTTAACGAATCACGGAAAAAAATCGGGGAGTTTCTTATCGACGATCGCCATTATACCCCCCAGGTATTGCCCTCCCAAAAGAAAGCCGTTAATTCCGCCCTTAAATAAAAAAGCCGGGCTCTTTCATAAGAAAAAGACCGGCTTTTTTGATCCAAACTAAAGGGATTTAACTTAGACTTTTTTTACTGAAGAAGCCTGCAAGCCTTTGGCGCCGGTGACAACTTCAAACTCAACCGCTTCGCCTTCATTCAAGGTCTTAAATCCGTCTCCGGTGATCGCGGAGAAGTGAACAAACACATCTTCTCCGTTCTCCTGGGAAAGAAATCCATAACCCTTGCTTGCGTTAAACCACTTAACTGTACCTTTAGCCATTTAAACTTACCTCCTGTTATTTATTTTTTGCCTTGAATTCGGAATGGATCGTTCCGAAAAAAAAGGCCCCGGAATTCTTCTTCCGCGGCCTTTGTTTCTATGAATAAAGTTTTTCCAACTTTTAAATCCAACCGTGCCGAAAATAAGACAAAACCCTGATTAGTTTATACCATAAGGCGGTTTGCCATTGCAAGCTCTTTTTTATTCGGCATCTTCTTTGTCTTTCATCCCTTTTTGGTCCCCCATTCCCTTATGGTCTCCGGAGGGTTTGGATCGAAGGTTTTCCTTGCAGGTGTCCGAGAGCTGATCTTTATGTTCGGCGAGGCACTGCATGATCCGGCCGCCTCCGGGTTTGACATCCTTGCAATATTTTTCGACGTCTCCCTTGCAAGCCTCTCTGGCCTCCTTTATTTTCTTCTCCATCATCTCCTTTTTCTCGGCCATATGGGTTTTACAGGCTTGAGAAAAATCTTTTTCATGCTCTTTCATGCACTGCATGATCCTTCCTTCACCCGGTTTTACATCTTTACAGTATTTTTCAAAATCGGCCTTGCAGGCGTCGTTTTCCCCTCTGCCTTCATTTGCAAAGGTGGCCAGAGGAAATACCACGAGAACCAATAACCAGACGGATGCAGACAGAAATTTAAATCCTTTCCTGAAAATTAACGGCACCATGAACCCCTCCCTGTGATTGTTAAAAAACTACGCCTCTCGGTAAAATAACATAAGCAGGCCCCTTGGTCTATATCCTATTTTTCGAAATCATTGACCTTGAGAGCATACTATGTCAATTTATACAGGTGACAATATCACGGGAAATTAATAAGCAGGGGGCGTTCGTCCGGCAGGAAGACCGGTTCCGCCAATGGGTAACGGCGGACGGTTCTTCGGCCTATCCGGCAGTCGCCGGTCGGTATCATCTCTATGTCTCCTTGGCCTGTCCCTGGGCGCACCGAACCATCATAATGCGGAAACTTAAAGGCCTGGAAAATATCATCGGAATGACAGCCGTCGATCCGGTGCGGGATGAACGGGGATGGGCGTTTCGAAACGGCCTTGGCTGTTCCGAAGATCCGATCAAAGGCTTTCGCTATCTGTCGGAAGCTTATCGGGCCACAGACCCGGAATTTAACGACCGGGTGACTGTCCCCGCACTTTGGGATAAAAAGACCGGAAAAATTATCAATAACTCCGAAGATGACATCCTGAGAATGTTCAATAGCGCCTTTGATGCCTTGACCGATGTTAAAACAGATTACTATCCGGCGCTTCTTCGTGGTGAAATCGACTATTTAAACAATCTGATCTATCCAACGGTCAATGACGGCGTTTACCGGGCCGGATTTGCCAAGAGCCAGGAGATCTATGAAGAGGCGGTGAAAAAACTGTTTGAGACGCTCGATATGCTTGAGAAGCGTCTGGCTGCCCGGCGGTACCTGATCGGCCGGCAGATTACGGAAGCCGACTGGAAGCTGTTTGTCACCTTGGTCCGGTTTGACGCGGTTTACCATTTCCATTTTAAATGTAATCTCCGGCGGATCTCCGACTACGCCCATCTCCAGGGGTACCTGAAAGACCTTTATCAACAGAAGGGGATCGCCGAAACCGTCAACATCGACCATATCAAGCGCCATTATTACATGACCCATCCCGATATCAATCCGACCCGGATCGTCCCAATCGGCCCCGAACTAGACTTCCTCTCCCCCCATGGAAGGGACTCCCTGTAAAAGCGGAATAGTGAAAAGTAAAAGGTGAAAAGTCGAAGCAAATAAACTTATCTTTTCCTTCGAGCTCTCTCCTGAACCTTGTTCAGAAAAAATACGAGAGTTCGGTGAAGACTTTGGAATTGCCCCAGAGATAGCCGAAGAACGAGAGATCGGGTCCCCTGAAAATTTCAGCGGCCACCAGCCCTTTGACATGGTCCGTAAACGCGTAGGCGATTTTAGGCCGGACCATATAGTCATGGCGGGTAAACATATAGATCCCGGCCACCTCTGCTTCCAGAGTATCATTTAGCCATTTATCTCCGATCCTGTAAGACATCCCATGCGATGTCTGGTCGAGCTGGTTGCTCAAGAGCGCCTCCTCAACTACGACCATTTGGGGGGTCGGGGCATTCATAGGATCCGAATATTTATCGATCATTCTAAAAATATATTGCAGGTTGATATTGAGGTTTTCATAAAAAGTCCGGTCGGACCCCAGAACCATGAAAAAAAAGGGGTTTTTAACATAAGGGTCGGTACCGTCGCCGTTTTCCGTAAAGGTATAAGCCGCTTCTCCACGTAGCCCGTATTTTCCCACGGTTGTCGCGCCATCGATTCCAATGACGCGAATTCGATGGTAACTGAATTTCAGGTTTAATATGGGCGGTTGATTGCTTTGCACAAATATAACATCTAGCGAAGCATCGGGATTCAGATCAAAACCGTCAAAGTAAGAAATCGACCCATCAAATGCCCCGCCGGTTTTCTCAATCTTCACCCCCCACTGCCCCAGCGCGCTGTCCGGTTCCGTTATCACCAGGTTAAGAGGAGGCGGAATCGGTGCAATGGGAATGGTGTTCGGTCTGAAATAGGGGATCCAGACCGCTTGCAACGAAATGTCGTTAAAATAGGTTGAAGCCTTTAGAGCGGTCGCTCCGATTCTCTGGTCATTGTCGTCGGTAAAAAGGAGGGTGTAGTCCCGCGGGGTCAGGTTATCGGTTGGATTGATCTGGTCGGCCCTACCCCAGACCACGATCTGCCGGCCGACCCGGATATCAAGCGGCCCGGCGTTCCATTCAACATACCCTTCGCGGAGAACGCTTTTGGTGTCGTTGGTTTCAAAAACCCCCTGGTCGATGACCCACCCTTCGGCATGAAGCGAGACATCTCCGGCTTTTGGGATCGCCTTCAGCCAGATGGCGGCTGACCCGATGTCTTTATGGTCATCCAGATTTCGCGAGCCGCTCCAGGACCCGCCGCGCAAGGAACCAGTCACCGTTCCGGGGTAGAAGAGGTCGGCGGCCTCCTCCGCGAAAAGGGGAGGGGCGAAAATGAGAAAGGAGCAGATCCAAAAAAGGATGGAGTGTCTACTCTTTTTCCATGTAACGGGTTGTAAAATAGTCTTCTTTAATCCCCTGATTGCTCTTGAAATTTTCAAACTGAATGACTGTCTTATGTCCGTTATCAAGATTTTCAGCCTCCAATTTCATCGCCTGCCATTTCCCTATTGCCGGGTCGATCTGCCGGACATCGGTGAAATGAAAAGATTTGTACGGCTGGCCGGCGACGTCCCAGGTCTCTCCCTTGACCATCACCAGGTTGTCTTTTCGAATCCAGGAATTTCTTTTGGAATAGCCGCTGCTGTTTTTAATTTCGTCATTGATCGGGGTCGATTCGATGAGATAGCAATCCTGGCCATCGACGGCCTCCTCTTTAACAATCTTATGGTTCCACTCCTTGACCCGGATTCCGATCACATCATCGTACGAAAAGTCGGTCCCCATGAAACTTTCTTTTTTGTTCGAAGAGACCAGCCGCCTGACCTTCTTTAAGGCGGGGAGATAGACCCAGATATCATCGTCCCGGTCAGAATGCTCGATGATCAGGGTGACCGTGCCCTTAACATCCGGGGGGGCCATGAAACGGACCATTCTCATATTGTCCAGACCGTTCGGCTGAAGCTTGGTCGTTCCGAAAGTTTTTCGAACCCGCTCCTGCCCCCCCTTGTTAATCAGGGTAAATGTGGCATCCGAAACCGAATCCTGCACCTTGGAAATCACAAAGTTCTTTTCCATAATTTCCCGAGCGGACAACTCCCCGGCTTTCAAGCCAATGGGGGCGAAAACAATGCCTGCCAAAACGACAAGCGTTGAAACCTGCTTAAAAGGAAACATAAGTCATCCTCCGTTACTTATTAAAAACAAACGCCGGCTTAAACGTATAGATCAAAGCCGGCAATAGAGTCAGCGCGGCCATGGAGGAAAAAAGCATGGCCGAGGCAGTCAACAGGCCGAACCAGATATGGATGTAAAATCCAAAAGAAAGGAGAAGCACGCCATAGCCGACCGCCACCGCAATGGCTACAAATAAAATCGCCTTTCCGGCCGTCGTCAAAGAGGTCTGAAAAGCTGCGTCTATAGTCTGTCCTCTTCGAATCTCTTCCCTGATCCGGTAGATTAGGTAAATGGCATAGTCGGTCCCGATCCCGACGGTCATCGCCATGATGACCGAAGTGGCGATATTGAGGCGGATCCCGGCAAGCCCCATCAGGCCGAAGTTACCGAGAACTGCCAAGCTCAGAGGAATCAATACGAGAACTCCGGCGATCAGGGAGCGAAAGACCAGAGAAGAGATAATAAAAATGACCGCGCCTATCTGAAGGACATTGAGTATTTTCCCTTTGACGATCACTTCATTCATCGCCGCGCCGGAGGGGGCCCCTCCGCCGACGCTGACCCGGACATCCTCCCCAAAATGGCTTTGAATAAAAGGGTTTAACCGGGAGATCAGCTTTTGAAGATAGACCGTGTTGTCCGTCTTTAAAAAGACCTTGATATCGGCCCTCTGGTAACCATTATCGACATAGGTATCAAAATCTTGCGGATCTCCCGACATCGAATAGAGAAGAAGGTACTGGGAAATCAGCTCCCTGTTCTGAGGGATTTTGGCATAAGCCGGATCATCCCCGTTCATCGCCTGGTTCATTCTCTTGAGAAAATCGGCCAGGGAGAGGGTCTTTCCTACCAGCGGGTCTTCTTCCAGAAACCGCTGGGTTGCGTCCATCGCTTCCAGGGTTTTCGGGTTTTTAATGGCATCCTCTTCTTTTCCTTCAATTAAAAGGTAGAGGTCGGCTGTTCCCGCCAGCCGGTCATTAATGAGGGCGTCGTCTTTTTGAAAGGGGAGATCCTTTGCAAAATATTGGCGGTTGGCATTTTCAATCGTCACCTGAAAGGTTCCCACAACGGCCACAACGAAAAAAATGAGCGCGCCGGCATAAATCGGTATCCGGGAAGACGATGTAATCCACCGGGCAAAGGTCGAGGAGATCCGGTCCCAGACCCTCTTTTCCTGTTCGCGGGTCTCTTCCCCCATTTGAGGAGGTCTAATTAGCGACCGGATGGTGGGAATAAACGTCATTTCAAGAATCAGGGCGCTTAAAATTCCCAGGCCGGTAAAAACGCCAAATGTTTTGATGACCACCATTTTAAAAACCATCAGAGAAAAGAACCCCATCGCGGCGACAGAGCCGGCTGTCAGCATGACCAGCCCAATCCGTGTCATCGATTCGACGATTGCTTCCCGGTTGGCCTCTTTGGGGGAGATCTGGGTGGTTTTTCTGATCCGGTGATATTCCTCATAATACCTTTTGAGAATCTGAACCGCATGCCCCGCCGCGACAGCCAAGATCAATATTGGCGTGCTGGCGTTGAAGGCGTCCATCGGAACTCCCGCGAGGCCCATGATTCCCACCCCCCAGACCACGGCCAAGAGCGCCGTGACGAGCGGCAGAATCATCCCTTGAACGGTTCTGAAAGCTTCGTAAAGGATCAGGCCGATCAGGATGACTGCCAGAGGAAAGAGGATTCCCATCCGTTGGGAATAGCGTTCCAGTTCCGCGCCGTAGACCGGCCATCCCCCCATGGCGATTTCCACAGACGGGTCTTTCTGCCGGTCAACGATCTGCCGGATTTTTCCCATGATCGTCTGATATCCCCCCTTGGGATCTTTGATTTCAACGATAATCGAAGCGGTCTTTTCATCTTTGGAAATAATGGCGTTGTAATAGACCGGATTGGTCCGTATGGCTTTTTTAAGGGTCTCCATCTCCTGAGGTGTTGTCGGGATTTTATTATCAATAAACGGTTTGACCTCCATTCCTTCGGAGGTCCCTTTAATCCATTTGGCTTTGGGGGCGGCGAGACTTAAAACATTTTCCTTAATGACGCCGGGCGTCTGGCGAAGATCGCGCGTGATCTCCTCTACTTTTTGAAGCAGAGGTTTCTGAAAAATATCCCCTTCCTTCGGAGTAATTCCCACAAGAATGACATTTTTTGAGCCAAAAAGAGACTCGATCTTGTTCGTCGCGATAATATAGGGGTGGTCCTGGGGAAGATTGGTGTTGGGGTCGATAATGATATGAAGGTTTTTAATCTGAATGCCGAGAAAGAGAGTGACAAGCAAAGTCAGCCCGATCACAAGAAATCGGAACTTCAGAATCCATTCAATGTAGGACTTCATTTGATGACTCCGGTGAACGGCTCGGTGTTTACGCAGAGGGACGCGATCAAGAAACAATCTTGAATGGTAGCCCGTTTATCGTCTTATTATCAAGAGTTAAAGGAAAGTGCGCCTGGAGGGAGTCGAACCCCCGACCTGCGGATTCGAAGAGCGAAAATGGCCATTATGACTGTTTTTAACTAATAGTGCGGTATCATGACTTGACCCTTTATTGACAAGGGCTTTTACCGATTAGACTTGTTATACATACTTCTACGGTAAAACAGGTTTTAATCGGCTAACCGCCACTAAAACCGCCACTAGATTTTAGAGCATTTTAAGAGGCCCTGGGGAGGGGGACCCCTAAAAATGTTTTATGGCTATTTGGCTCTTCCGTGTCCGTTCTACACACAGACGCACATCTACCGAAAAAGAGAACCTGAATCCAACAGACCTTAAAAATAACTCCTGCTATGGAGGCAAAGGTGCCAGATCATGCTTGGTCTTTAGAGGAGATTATAGGACTATTGGATTAAAAGGCACTTAATGCTTTCTTGACAGCAAGAAAGTGACAGCGTAATATTAATTCATGTCAAAGATAGCTGTTGATCTTAATTCCGCTAATAAATTTGCAGAAGCAATTCTTTATATTGCTTATAAAAGTCAATTTGATCCTAAATTTGGCGCAATTAAGTTAAATAAAATACTTTTCTATTCTGATTTTTTTGCCTACAGGGAATTGGGAAAATCAATTACTGGTGTTGAATATCAACATCTCGATGAAGGGCCGGCTCCAAAAGCCTTATTGCCAGTTAGGGAAAAACTCATATCTGATGGTTCTATTGAACTTGAATATCGTAGATACTTTAATGGTGTTCAAGAAAGAATAGTAGCAAAAAGAAAGCCTGACTTGCATATTTTTACGCCGGAAGAAATTAACACAATAGATGAAGTTATAGATGCATTAAAAAATTTAAATGGTCGAGAAGTAACTGAACTATCCCATAAAGAATTTGGTTGGAAATTAACAAACGATGGAGAGGTTATTCCATTTCGTACTGCTTGGTTTTCAACAGAACCCTTAAATATGGATCAAATTGAATATGGAAAAAAAATAGCAGGTCGTTATGGCCTTGCCAGATAAACCTCTTTATACAGTCATTGAAGGAAATAATTTTAGTCAGCAACTGCCATTATTTATAGAGTCTATAAAGAAATGGGATGAAATAAAATCATCCATTGATTTAGACCTCGCACGAAACCCATTCTTAGCAAGAAAAATTCCAAATACAGAACTTTATGTTCTTACCTTAAGAACAAACCCTCCGCTAACCATTTACTTTTCAATTGAACGTGATAAACAAGAAATAACCCTTCTTGAAATCAAGCAGTTCTAAATCCTTTTCAAACTTTACCAGTACCCAATAATTAGCCTACTTTAAAAACGCTATTGATCATGGTATAATAACGGAAGCCAAACTAGAGTAGAAAACCAGGATATAAAAGCGAAAATGCCTCCTTAATAAATTAAGGGGGCATTTTATTTTCATCTTCAAACTTTACCAGTAAGCAATATCTTAAAAAGATGAAACCATGAAAACTGACAACCCCTTATTTATTTCGGTGAAAAAAAATAACCTGTTCACCTTGGATATTATGCGGATAACCGTCAAAGATATTCTAAAAAACAGGGGGGTGCCTAATGATAAAGTTCCTTACCTGAATATCCGGGTTTTCTTGATCCTAAATTATTGGAATAATGGGCAGGTATTTGAAAAGTATTATACCTTCCCCGTTAGTTCTAAAGTATGCCATTTCGGAGGAAAGAGGTATTGGATCGGTTGTCCATCGTGCGGTAAATGCCGTTATTCGTTATTTCTGAGAGATATAAGAGGTGGATTTCTCTGCCGGGACTGTCTGGAACTCCGGTATGTATCGAAAACTGTCTTGTCCCCCCACAGGCTCTCCCGCCACTACGGAAACCTTGCAGAAGCTCTTGAACACCGGCCAGGGCCAAAACCCAAACGGTATTGGAAATTTATTGAGTGCCGGGATGATTATGTCAGATTCTCCGTGGCTAGATTTTTGATTAACGAGGTTAGAAGAGAGGAAAAGAAGAAGTAAATGAAAGCCAAATGGGTAGACACCACCTCATCACATACACCTAGTTTAATCTTCCGCGCCTGAATTGACAAAATCCCTGTAAATCGTTATTGTTTCTCCTTGAAGAGATTAATTTGCCCCCCCCCACGACCATTTTCTTACCTGAATTTTCTATGAATTCCGCGGAGCTAATTCCATGATCAATATCTTAAGCATAACATTTGCCATCGTTTTAGCGATCATTATCAACCTCTACCTCCTTGACCGTCTCCTTCGGTTCCGGTGGGATGAAATTTCACGAAGAAAAGCAGAAGAGCGGGAGAAGGAAAAGAGGATTCCCACTCCTCTTTATCCATTTTTCAGTCAGGCACATGTAGAATTTTTGCATGACACCTGGAAGAAAAATCAAGATGATTATAGGAGACAAGAGGCAAATACGGCTAAAATGATTGAAACAGAAAAAAAGGAATTTAATGAGGATCAAAAAAACGATTTCATCAATAAGGATAGACGTTTTAAGCCAAGCGATCACCTTAGAAGTCTGATGGAAAACCAGATAATGGCGAACTATTACGCCAAGAAAGCCGAAAAAGAGTTTCGTTCGGCATTGGAAGCTAATCTTGCTATTTTCCAGGGAAAGAAGACGATATTGGAAGCGGAACAGGAGGAGAAAACATCATACTCGCTGATTACCCGCGAGGAAATGGATAATCAAAAAAAACGATTAAACGACTGGCTACAAAGATTGGGCATGACAAAAAAAGAATTGGAAATAGAATCTAAAGTAGAAACTGAAGCCTTTATGAAGAAGCTCCGATCTTCAAGCAAGGGTGATGATCTACATCATCAATCTTGAGGCATCCAGCAAAGCACCTTAAACTTCAATCAGGACTTGATACTTATTTCAAAGAAAAAGGGATATGAATTAAAACAGGACAATAAATGGACACATATTTAACCATTATAATAGCAGTCCTTGTTATCATTGCTTATCAATTAAACCTTCTCGTTAATTTTCATCTGCCAAAGCTTGAAATCCCCTATAACGAAAGGAGTAAAAGTTATAAATTTTTCAATAAGTATATCGTTCCAATCGCCAGCGTTGTCATCGGCCTCTATGTTATTTATCTTTTGGGAACGATTCTTTGGAGCTTGATCAATAAGTATGTTTTACCTGTCATTACTAACCTGAAATGATCTGATATCTTGGAGGAGATAACCGGATTCAGCTGTTGGCCTTGATTAAAAGCCTGTCAATTTCCGAGACAACCTCACGAAAGGCCGCTTCGTCTTGTCTGTTCCGTGCCTTATCAAACCGTTCTATTGCCTCAAGGAATTACTGATTCAGGGGACTCAAGGCCCCAGTCCCGGACCGTCCAAGCCTTCAACCATTGTCCCTGTTCAATCTGGCCTACCGATAAGACCTCCCTGTCCCGGAGTTGCCGGCCATCGCCCAAGGTGAAAGCCCACCCTCCCGAAATGGCCTTACATTCCTTTACCGTCCCGCCGTCAATGCGTCCATCCTTCCCGCGATAGGCAACTACCCATCCGGGCCGGATCGGGGGCTTGGGTTCCTCAATTGGTTTAAAATAGCCCTCTTGAATATAGGCTTGAGCCTTCGGAGATTGACTCTCAAAAATCTCCCCTGGTTGGTAGAGTTTAGGGCCGTCCTTGGTTTTTAATTTAAAGGGTTTTAAGACCATTAATTTCATGAGTTTTCCTCTAAGTCCAAGACCGAAATTTCCCGATCCAGCGGAAAGGATTCTTGTTCCAGCGAATTCGTTTTTTCCTCTGGACCCTTAAAACCTTGGGAACAAACATCCGTGTAAGACTGGCTTGACGAAATTTGCTTTTTAGGATTCTTGTTCCCTTGTTCCCCATATATAGTAGGGAACAAAGAAACAAGCATTTTGTACTTGAAAACATTTCCCTTCTTGCCCTCCCCGGTTCGTTCAACTTTTCCCTCGGTTACCAAGGCCCGGACGGCTTTAACCTTTAAGGCTTTCCGGCCCTCGACATGGTCTAAAATTTCCTTTTCTTCTATTGGCTCGCTCTGGTTCGCCAGGAATTCGAGAATGGCGGTCTTTGAAAGGTCGATGTCGTGGTTATGTTTTGACCCTGAGGCCGTTATCCATCCGCTATCTTCATCCATCGTCAAAACGATCTCTTCAAGGTCCGGTCCGTATCTTTGAATGGAATAAACAGTTCGAGTTGTCTCCGTTCTTTTCATGATGAAAGCGGTATCGGCACTTCCGAAGATCGCCGTACTACCTAAGATCGAATCTCCCCCGATTCTCTCTCCCTTTCCGCCATGATGGACTAACAGAACGTGAGACCCACTCTTTCGGGCAAGATCAATGAGCGGTTCAAGGGCCGCTGTCACTTCGGTATAGGAATTCCCGTCCTTGACCCTGGTAAACCTAAACAGGGGGTCTATTATGACCAGGACAGGCTTATGGGTTACCACGGTTTCTTTTAATTGGGTCAAGCCGTCTTGAGGGGAAATACCCGCAAATATAAAAATCGGGTCTGACTCCGTGGCCCCCATAGCCTTAAAATGCTTCACAACCTCCGCTATCTTCTCTTCGAGTGCAAGATATAGGACAGGTCCCCGACTTACCTCATGATTCAACCACGGCTTCCCCTGTGCGACGGCGAGGGCAAGGCAACGGGCCAAGGTGGATTTCCCGACTTTTGGCTTGGCCACGAATAACGAAAGCCCTCCGGATGGTAACCGGTCCTCGACAAGCCATTGGATTTCCTCTTCTGGAAGGTTGAGAAGCTCTCCGATTTTTTCAAAGCGAAGGGAATTCTTGCCATTATTTTCTTCTGGCTTCCAGACTGGGGCTTTTTCAATTAACTGATTCAGTTCTTCCTTTATCCGGTCAGCAGGCTTCCCCGCTTTCTTTAGTTCTTCGGCCCAGTCCGATATATCCTTTCCGGATGGGAGCTTGGCGGTCTTGATTGATTTGGCCTTGCCGTGAAGTGATCGCGATACTATTTCGGCGTACTTCTGACCAGGCGGGTCAAGATCAGGAATGATGATGATATCTTTCCCGGTCAGGGAATCAGCATACTCAGACTTCCATGAGTTTGCCCCTCCCTGGCTGGTCGTCGCCGTGAAGCCCATACTCCGGACAGATTCAACGTCCTTTTCCCCTTCGACAATAATCACCGCGTCAGCCTTTAGAATTTCCGGGAGACGATAAAGCACCCGCCGGACACCATTGAGGGTATGCTTAAAACTGCCGTCAGCCTGCTTCACCCTGGGCCGGAAGTCCTTTGGCTCATATCTGCATACCTCGAAAAGATAATGTCCAGCCTCGTTTTGATATTCATAGATTTTGATAATGTTTTCACTGCCGTTCCTCTTCCCATTGCCGTTTCTGGCCGGTTCATCAAATAGATCGGAGAGAGAAAGCCCTACCGCCGCAACAATTGAAGAGTTTTCACACCCTGCAAAACAATTGAGGAGAGTCTTCCCCTCTGTTTCTTTGATTGATAATGACCTTTCCTTATCTGCGTGGCCAGGACATAGGGCCATCCAGCTATTGTTCCCGGT
>DATNMI010000049.1:0-2408 GCA_035602375.1 Nitrospiria bacterium
CTTTTTTCTATACATAGCTCGGCAATTTCGATCTTTTCTTTCAATGCATTTTTGACCAGAGCAGCGTAACTGCTGTGAATGGCCATAAAATCCACCTCCAGCACGGCTTTCCGATAAATGTCCTACTATATTCATACTTTAAGGATTACTTGGTTTTTATCGTTCATTTTTCAGGACTGAAAATCTATCCTAAATTGTTTATTTAATAAATGCGAGAGGGGGGACTTGAACCCCCACGGGAAACCCCGCCAGATCCTAAGTCTGGTGCGTCTGCCATTCCGCCACTCTCGCGCTTGTGCAGGAGGCGGGTAGAAAAGTCTGTTCAGGAGGGTCAGGCTTTGAGGAGGTCTTCCACAGTAAAGAGGGTGACGATGTCATGCCCCTTTGCTTCCAGTCTCTCACGGCCTCCTTCTTTCCGGTCGACCAGGGCAACGATTCGTATCACCTTACAGCCGAGATCTTCGATCATTTTTACAGTCCGTTCAAGGGAACTTCCGCTCGTCAAAACGTCATCCACAATTATCACATTCGAATTCTTTTTGAGATTTCCCTCGATAAAAGGGTTTTCGCCAAAGCCTTTGGAGTCTTTCCTGATCAGGAAGGCGGGTAGGGGAGGGCCGTCGCCGTAACTGAGCACAGACGCGGAAATCACCATCGGATCCGCGCCGAGCGTCATGCCTCCGATCGCATCGACCTCAAGATCGTGAATAGCGTCAAGAATGAGCTGGCCGACCAGAAAACCGCCGCTTGGATCGAGAGTCACCTTCTTGCTATCGATATAAAAATGACTTTTTCTCCCGGAAGAAAGGGTAAAAACCGCGTCGTTGGAATAAACAAAGGATTCCTTTAAAAGGTTGAGCAATTCTCCCCGAATAGAAGCTTTTTCCTTCTTGTTAAGTTTTCTGTCCAAATTCCTCTCTCCTCGTAAGTGGTTCGCCTGCTTAATGTTAAAAGAAGCTGAGAGAAAAAGCAAGGCTCGAGGAAAAGCTTGCGCTCCTCCTCTTTTTTCTGTTTAATGAGACTCATGAAAAAACTTCTTCTGATCGTTGGTCCCAGCGGCTGCGGCAAAGACACGCTTCTTCGTTCCGCGAGAAAATATTTTCTGACAGACCCACGTTTTCAGTTCCTGACGCGGTATATCACCCGAAAACCGGGGGAGTATGAGGAAAACTATTATGTGGAGGATGTCGGGTTTACCCTCCTGAGAAAGCACAAGTTCTTTGTCTCGTCCTGGGATGCCCACGATCTCAAATATGGCGTTCCGAAACATTTCCTCGATAGTCTCAAACCGGATGAGACAGGAATTATTTCAATATCGAGAGAAAAGATTTCTGATTTTGAAATCCTTTATCATGAAAAGGTCTCCGTGATCCATGTGGTGGCGAAACCGGCGATTATCGAAAAACGGTTAAGGCAGAGAAACCGGGAAACCCGCCTCCAGATAGAATCCCGGCTGGCCAGAATGAATGTTCCGGCGTCGGGCAAAAAAGTGATCCCGTTTGACAACTCAGGAGAGATTGAAGAAACCTCCCGTCTGTTTAACCGGCTTCTTGAATATTTGATCGCCGAAAAGCGCTGAGGTCAGGAAAAGGCGGAGAGCCCGGTGATCTCTTTTCCGATCATCAGCATGTGTATATCGTGTGTCCCTTCATAAGTATTCACTGACTCCAGATTACAGAGATGCCGGGCCACCTGGTACTCATACATGATACCATTGGCTCCGAGAATATCTCTTGAAACCCTTGCAATATCAAGCGCTTCTGCTACATTATTCATCTTTCCCATTGAGATCTGGAGATGGTTGATTTTTCCGCTCTCTTTTAAACGGCCCAGTCGGAGCGCGAGCAACTGCATTTTGGTGATTTCAGTCAACATATCGACCAGTTTTTTTTGAACCAGTTGATATCCCGCGATCGGGCCTTTAAACTGGACTCTGGTCTTGGCGTAGTTTAAGGCCTGTTCGTAGCAAGCCATCGCCGCTCCGATCGCTCCCCAAGCAATTCCATATCGAGCCTGGTTCAGAGTTCTTAATACCGGCTTGATCCCATCGGCGCCGGGAAGAACGGCGGTTTCGCTTACCCTGACATCTTCCAAAACAAGCTCCCCCGTATCTGAAGCGCGAAGGGAGAATTTCCCGTCAATTTTTTTCCGGGAAAACCCGGACGCATTCTTCTCAACCAGAAAACCCCGGATCATTCCCGCTTCGTCTCTGGCCCAAATCAGCGCTATATCGGCGATTGAGCCGTTAGTAATCCAGATCTTGGTCCCGTTTAAGATATAATCAGTCCCTCTTTTGACCGCCCGGGTCAACATCCCCTCTGGGTTTGATCCAAAATCGGGTTCTGTCAGCCCGAAACAGCCGATCACCTTCCCCTGGGCCATTCGGGGGAGCCATTTTGTTTTCTGTT
>DATNMI010000070.1:0-4679 GCA_035602375.1 Nitrospiria bacterium
AAGCGGCTGGTAGCCGGCTCTTGAAAGAGCGCTCAGAATCGGAAGGTCGCTGGAACCCGGAACCAGCAGCCGGACATCGACGCCGTCTCTGGCCGCTGCGCCCAATGCCTGGACATACGGGGTGACCCCGACAAAATAAGCATCGGTCAACCAAAGGCGTTTCTCAGCAAGAGTCGCGACCAGGTGGTCGAGCCGGTAAAGCCCCGCTATCCCCGGAGATCCCGCGACAATGCGCACGGCGACATCGCCTGCCCGGGCGGCTTCATGAACCGGGCGATCCTGATCCGGATCAGGGGGGCCGGTCTCGGCCCAGATTTCTTCAAAAGCTCTGTCAATAAAGGCGACTGCGGGCCCCTTGACTTCAACACCGGTGTCCCTCCAGGGTTCAAGTCCGCGAGAGGGATCGCCTCTCCATTTCTGGCTGACGCAAAGGCCGGAAATAAAACCGACCTGTCCATCCACGGTAATGACCTTTCGATGATCACGCTTGAGCCAGGCAAAAGGTTCGTCCCATCGGGGAGGATTGTAACAGCGGACTTGAACGCCCGATATCCTGAGGTTTTTCCAAAAACGGCGGGAGGTCGATCCCCTCGAGCCGAACCAGTCATAAATCACCCTGACGCGGACCCCCTCGCGCGCTTTTCTGCTTAAAACCTCGGCGAATTCCCGGCCGATTTGATCATTATGAAAAATATAACTTTCAAAACGGATCGTGTCGCGCGCGGATTCAAGGGCCGATAGCCAGGCGGGATAATTTTCTTTGGCGTTCCTAAGGAGACGGAGGGCGTTTCCCGGAATCAGGGAGGCCCCGGAAGCCCTGGCAAAGGCCTTTTCGGCCTGAGACCCGGGTTCTGCCGGGCTGTGCCAACGGCTTTTACCCGGCGGATATTCATTCATGAAATCAAACCTCCGGATTGATACGAAGAGGAAGGCCTGTTAAGGTTTATAAGCAACAGGCTTGAACATCCCCGGGCGCTGTCGCGCTAACAATCGCCGATGGCGGGCCTTCACCGACACCGTTCACCGCCGTTACTATAAAATAATACTGCGTTCCCGGTGTCAGGGCGACGGCGTCCCACGGTGGAAGAAGGACAACGACAGGTCCGAAAAGAACGCCGAACGCGGGGGTCAATGACGCCGTAGTCCCCACATAGACGTTATAGGAAATTGCCGAGGGAACATCAGCCCAGAAAAGGGAAATGTCTCCCGGGATGTTTGATGGGGCAGCCGAAACTCCGGTAGGGGCAGAGGGAAGGCCGGATAACGAAGGGGTCTGCGAATTCGTACCTGCCGCACAGGAGAAGAGAATCGTTCCATTTGCACCGACGGCGACATATTGGGAACCGGTCCAGGTCAGGCCGAGCAGGGAATTTGAAGTTCCAGACGGCTGAAGACTCCAGGCGATCCCGTCCGGTGAGGTCAAAATCGTTCCGTTGTCTCCCGACGCGACAAATTGGATTCCAGACCAGAAAACGTCGTGTAACACGTTAGTCGTATGGGAGATCTGACGGGTCCATGTCACGCCGTCGGAGGAGGTTAAAATATTCCCAAAATCTCCTACAATTACGAATCGCGGGCCCCAGGCGGCTCCATTGATAGATACATTTGGAGCGGCAGAAACCGACGATGTCCAGGCTGTACCGTCCGGGGAGGTCAGGATTGCACCGTTCCCTGTTGCGACAAACAGGGAATTTGAACCGGACCAGGTAACTCCATAAAGAGGGTACGGGACCTTGGAGTTTTGAGATTTCCAGTTAACACCGTCTGGAGAGGTCAGAATAGCCCCTCCCCCTCCCACAGCGACAAATAATCCGGGTTTCGCAAACCAGGCTACCCGATGCAGCGCGCTGGAAGTCGCCGTAGCAGGGCTCAGGCTCCAGGATGCCCCATCGACGGATGTCATGGTCGTTCCGCCTCCTCCGACCGTTACAAACATCGTTAGCGACGGAGACCATGTGACGCCAAAAAGAGGGCTGTTCGTTCCCGATGTTCGCGCCGACCAGACCTTTCCGTCGGTAGACGTCTGAATCACGCCCCCGTCTCCGACGATTACGGAGAGAGCCCCGCTGGAAGTGACCGCATTAAGGGAGGTTCCGACCGCTGCAGCCTGAACATTCCAGGTCAGACCATCGGAAGAAGTCAAAATGGTCCCCGGATTTCCAACTGCGACAAATCGAGACTGGGACCCCGACCAGGTTACGCCGAAAAGAGGACTCGTCGTGTGGGAGGTCTGAGACGTCCAGGAGGCCCCGCCGGAAGACGAGGCGAGAATGGTACCGGAATCCCCGACGGCTACCAGAAGGCTTCCTGACGACGCGATGCCTGAAAGGGAAAAAGCGGTATTTGAAATCTGAGAAGTCCAGGCCGCGCTATCCGGAGAGGTCAAAATCAACCCTCCGTCGCCTACGACGACAAATTGGTTGTTTGCCCAGATCACCCGGTTAAGGGAGTTTGCAACGGCGGATGTTTGAAGAGACCAGCTTAGTCCGTCAAGAGAGGTTAATATCGTCCCCTGATCTCCTACAGCCACAGCGGTCCCCGATCCTGCCCAAGTGCCTGAACCCGCCCACGTCACCCCGTAAAGATTTCGCTGGGAGACCTGAGCAACGGCAGTAACGGTCCAGGCCATCATGTCGGATGAAGTTAAAATAGTGCCTCCCCCGCCCACCACGACGAACCGGGAATTTGAGCCGGACCAGGTAACTCCGTAAAGCGGGGTTAGGGTATTCGTGTTTCGGGAAGACCAGGTGATTCCCCCGTCAAACGAGGTTATCAGGTTTCCGGGGCCTCCGACCGCGACAGCATTGTTTCCTGACCCGTCAATTCCAACGAGACCGGCGGTTGTGCCGGAATTTCCGGAAGTCCAGGAAAGGCCGTCGGGAGAAGTCAAAACAGTCCCCCCGTCCCCTGCCACAAAAAATTCGCTCCCGGACCAGATCACCCGGTTGTACGAATCAGGTTTCGCCGAGGACCAGCCGGCGCAGACCGATTGTTTAAGGCTGGAAGTCAGGACGGGAGCGGGAAGGTCAATTCCTCCGCCGCACCCTGACAGAACCAGGATAAGGAAGAACCCGGATATAAATGCCGAAATTCGCGTTTTCAATGTCTATTACCGATCCATTTACTCGAGAACTTAAGTATCCTTTTTTTTCGAAAAAGTTTCAATAAAAGAATGTTTTTGATAAATCCCTGTGGCGAAAGCAGGCAAATTGGGCTATAATACAGATAACCGCTCAAAAATCCGAAATAAGAGGAATGAATCGATGACAGCCCCCCAAGAGATTGAAAAAAAAGAAACTCTCCTTTCCCAACTTAACTGGACTAACGTCGTATTTCTGACGCTCACCCCTCTGATTGCCTTGATCGGGACGCCGATCTATCTCAAGCAAAACGGGCTTTCCTGGCCGATCGCGGGACTGTTTGTCTTCTACCTGATAGCCACCGGAATGTCTATTACCGCGGGGTATCACCGGCTCTTTTCACATCGATCTTATGAACCGAACGGGTTCATCAAATTTCTGCTTCTGTTCTTCGGTGCAGGCGCCTGCCAGAATTCCGCGTTGAAATGGAGCTCGGAACACAGGTTTCATCATAGATATGTGGATGGGGTGGGAGATCCCTACAACATCAAAAAGGGATTCTTTTACGCCCATATCGGGTGGGTGCTCATGAAAGACACCAATCTGTCGTTTGAAAATGCCCGGGACCTTCAAAAGGATCCCATGATCCGCTGGCAACACCGGAATTACTGGCTCCTTGCCACGCTTGTCGGATTTGTCATGCCGTTTCTTTTCGGATTTTTCGTTGGCGCCCCCTGGGGCATGCTCTTGATCGCAGGCCTGCTTCGAATTGCCCTGGTGCATCATTCCACTTTTCTGATCAATTCTCTCAGCCATTATATTGGAACCCAGCCCTACTCCATTAAAGATTCCTCAAGAGATAATATTCTGACCGCCTTTTTAACTTTCGGAGAGGGCTACCACAATTTCCACCATAAATTCCAGTTTGATTACAGGAACGGAATCCGGTGGTATCATTGGGACCCGACAAAATGGACGATTAAATTTCTTGAAACAATTCATTTTGTAAAGAAACTCCGAAAAGTTTCGGATGAAACGATTTTTCAGGCGAAAATAGAGGCGGAGAGGGAGAAGCTCCAGCTAAAAGTGGCCCGGGTTTGCAGGAAGTTGCCCGAAGGCCTGGAACAGAAATTAAACCTTGCCCAGGAAAAACTTCTTTCTGCCCAGTTAAAATGGAATCAGATCAGGGAGGAATACAGGCGGGTAAAGCACTCCATTGACAATCGAAGGATAGAAATTTTAAACGCGCTCCGCGCCGAACTGGAACAGGCCAAACGGCAGTTCAAGGAAGCTTACGAATCCTGGAAAGACCTGATTCGGGAGTTTTACAGGGTATACGCGAATCCCCGCCTGACCCCGTCCGCATAGCGTCAGCCAGGCACAGGCAACAGGGCGGTCATGAACCCTGAAATCGGCTGGCAGACATGATTTTGCCCATAGGCGTCAGCGTTCAATTCAAGCAGATCGAGAACCGCAGGCGTAATCCATCCCCCGCAAACCTTGTCCCGCGGGAAAACCGCTTTGTCAAGGATGGCCGTCTTCATGCCCGATTTCTGTAATCGCCATGCGAAAGTGGACCCGGCCGGTCCGCCTCCCGCT
>DATNMI010000081.1:0-1291 GCA_035602375.1 Nitrospiria bacterium
TTTCTTTTGGGCATGCTCCTGGCCTATAGTTTATACGGGACGCTGGATTTTTCGCAACTTTTCGCACGGGCCGCCGCAGTTCATGCGGTGTTTGCCCTCTGGCCCGGAGGCGGTCTTGAAGTCAGCGGGGCCACTGCCGTCACGCTCCTGATCTTCATCGGCGCCATGAGCAAGTCGGCCCAGTTTCCACTGCACATGTGGCTGCCGGATTCCCTTTATGCGCCGACGCCGGTCCACGCCCTCCTTCACGCTGGGATCATCAATGCCGGAGGCTTCCTGTTGAATCGTCTTTCGCCGCTCTATGGCCTGAGCCCTACGACGCTGCATCTCATTTTCTCCATCGGTGCGCTCACGGCCCTTCTTGGGGCGGGCATGATGCTTACCCAGAATGACATCAAAAAAACGCTCGGCTATTCCACAATCGGGCAGATGGGCTACATGATTATGGAATGCGGCCTGGGAGCCTTCGCCCTGGCGATTTTTCACCTCATCGCGCATGGTCTTTTCAAGGCGACGATTTTTCTTAACTGCGGACATGTGATTCATGCGGCCCGCCAGGAACCGAGGCTCCCAGCCAAAGACAAAGCCATGGACCAGGGAGAGTTTTTGCTAATCCCCTGGCTCACCGGATTCATTACAACGCTTATTCTTCCTCTGATTATTCTGCTGGCCGCCCACGGGATCTTGAGCCTCCCCTTGAGGAATGCTCAGGGAGTAGAGATTTTTCTTTTCTTCAGCTGGGTCACCTCCTCCCAGGCGATTCTGACCCTCTACCGCCTCCGGGCAGTTGCCTCCCGGAAGGTGGCGGTGCTTATGCTCCTGACCCTGCTCTTGGTGGTCATGACCTATCTGCTGGCGGCACAGGCATTTACCTATTTTCTTTACCCGGAACCGGGAACCGTAGCGGGTTATTTCCAGGCCGCCGCCCTGCCTGGGACTCTGTTCGATGTCATTATTGAGATGACCGCTCTGGCCGTTATTTTCAATTGGGCATTCATCTACGCAAGGAGCCACGGAAAATCCCTTCAAATGCCGGTTTGGGTCAATGCCTTAGAGACCCGTCTCTATCTGCTCTTTATGAACCGACTTTACTTGGATGCGCTTGCTCTCAGACTCAAGGGGGCCGTATCAGGTGCGCTCAATCGGCTGGAGGGAAACAGGGCTTTCCCCTATGTTTCAGCTCTCATTGCCCTGGGCATTGCTCTCCCTGGGATGGGATGGCCGAGGAATCTGTCCGCGCCGGACACCACGTTGTTTTTATTCGTGGCTCTCATGATGCCACTTTTCCCCC
>DATNMI010000107.1:0-3894 GCA_035602375.1 Nitrospiria bacterium
AGACCTGAATACGCCTCTCCGATTTATCATATGGCCGTGGCCCAGTTTGAGAAAGCCGCCGACCTTCTTCATCTGGATACAAACGTAAGACACCGTCTGAGCGCTCCCAAACGGGCCCTTCTGGTAACGGTTCCGACATTGATGGATGACGGAAGCGTCCAGGTCTTTCAAGGCTACAGGGTCCATCATGATTGTACGCTTGGGCCTTCCAAGGGGGGAATCCGATATCATCCCGATGTGACCATGGGAGAGATTTCAGCGCTTGCGATGTGGATGTCCTGGAAATGTTCCCTGGTCGGGCTTCCGTTCGGAGGGGCAAAAGGGGGGGTCAACTGTGACCCGACGCTCCTTTCACGAAAGGAACTCCAGAGACTGACCCGCCGCTACACGTCCGAGATATTGATCATGATCGGGCCTGACATCGACATTCCCGCGCCGGACGTGGGCACGAACGAACAGATCATGGCCTGGATGATGGATACCTACAGCATGCACAAGGGTTACTCCGTACCGGGGATCGTGACCGGAAAACCGTTGTCTATCGGGGGATCGCAGGGACGGACTGCCGCTACGGGACAGGGCCTTGTCTTTATTCTCGCCGAGGTGCTCAAGCAAAATCATCAGACTCTCGCGGGGAAAAAGGTAGTCATCCAGGGATTCGGGAATGTAGGGTCCAATACTGCCGAGATCCTCCACCGGGAAGGCGCGATAATTGTCGGCGTGTCCGACGTGAATTCCGGCCTGGCTTCTTCCAAAGGTCTGAATATCCCTAAACTGATTGAGTGGGTGAAAAAAGAAAAAGCGATCAAAGGATTTTCCGAAGGAGAAGAGATCACAAATGAACAGCTTTTAACCCTTTCGTGCGATGTGCTGGTCCCGGCGGCACTTTCCAACCAGATTACCGAACGGAACGCCCATAAATTAAATTGCGAAATCCTGCTCGAAGGGGCGAATGGGCCGACTACGCCCGAAGCGGACAAGATTTTGTACGACCGGGGCGTCACGGTTATTCCGGATATCCTTGCCAATGCAGGGGGGGTCACGGTCTCCTATTTCGAGTGGGTTCAGGGGATGCAGAACTTTTTCTGGAAAGAAAAAGAAGTCCATGAAAAGCTAAAAGACGTGATGACTGGAGCCTACCAGAATGTTCTCGCGACATCCAAAAAGGAAAAGGTGGATCTTCGTACCGCCGCCCTGATGCTCGGCATCAAAAAAATATCCGAAGCATATCTTGCGCGCGGCCTTTACCCCTAAAGAATTCCGCTATTTTTGGTCATTCCCGCGCATGGGGGAATCCAGAAGTGACCAGATCCGGAGGGATTGGAAGAGATCGCCCTGGGGTCTATCTCAGAGCCCCATTTCATGAACGACTATTGTCCCCGTCGACTCAATCCCTTTGCGAATGTTCAACCATTCTTCGAGCGCTTCGGCTGGAACTGGACGGCTGATAAAGTACCCCTGACCTATATCGCAGCCGAGGGCAACCAATCGATCGTATGTCTGCTGATTCTCCACGCCTTCTGCAACAACCTTAAGGCCGAGATTGTGGCCCAGGTCAATGATCGAACGTACAATCACATCATCCTTTCGATTTACCAGCATGTTCATTACAAAAGATTTGTCAATTTTAACGCTTGCCACCGGCAGTTTTGCGAGGTAAGCCAACGATGCATAACCGCTGCCAAAGTCGTCGACGGATGCCAGCAGGCCCATGGCGTTCAGTTTTGTGATGATCTCAATCACTCCCAACGGTTTTTCCATTAATGCGCTCTCGGTTATCTCGAGTTCTAACCAGGCTGGCATCACGTTTATGGATTCTAACAATTCAGCCATCTTAGCGGGTAATGTTTCATCCCACAAGCTTGAGGCCGAAAAATTCATTGACACGGTCAATTCTATCCCTCTCGCATGCCAATCCTGGCATTGGCGCAATGCCGAATTACTTACCCATGCGGTCAATGGTTTGATCATTCCCGTTCTTTCCGCCGGGGAAATAAAGTGATCGGGGAGCAGCAAACCCTGGTTAGGATGTTGCCAGCGCACAAGTGCCTCAACACCTATAATACGACCTGTTTTAAAATCCACCTTGGGCTGATAGTGCAGGACCAGTTCTTCATGGTCAATAGCGTGCTGCAGTTCTCCCATGAGCACAAGGTGGTCCAGCTTATGCTGATCCATGCTGGAATTGTAAAAGGAAAAGCCGCTCTTGGAGTGTTTGGCTGCATACATAGCCAGATCCACCTGACGCATGAGGTTATTGGAATCCCCGCTATCATCGGGAAATAGCGCGATGCCGAGGCTTGCCTTGACCTGAAGAGTTGTTCCTGCAATCACGATTGGAATTTCCAGGGCCCTTAAGATTCTTTGCGCTATAAGGATCGTGGCAGGGCGGTCTCTGACCCCGGACAGGAGCACTGCGAACTCGTCCCCGCCCAGGCGGGCGATGGTATCCACCTTACGTGATACCTCACGTAGCCGTGCGGCCATCTCTCGTAACAACAGATCACCGCTCTGATGGCCCATCGTATCATTGACTTCCTTAAAATGATCTAAATCCATCATTATTACGGCGAACCGATTTTTGTCGCGTTCGGCCATATGAATCGCGTGTTGCAGGCGGTCCATAAAAAGAGCCCGATTGGGGATTCCTGTCAGGCTGTCATGCGTGGCCCGATATTGCATCTCGGCTAAGACTTCTTCAACCTTTTTTATGGCTTGTTCTTTGGTTTTGATCTCAGAACGTAAGATATCTTGTCCATATTGGGCTGCCTTAACCTGTTCCAGAATGAGGTTTTGTTTACGGTCCCCCTGATCCACCAGTACTGCGTAAAACACTGTGCAGAGGAGAAGAAATGGAAACTGGATCAGCAAACCGCTGTTTTCCAGAACATTGTGACCCTGCGTCTCCAATAAGAAAATGAGATATAGACCGACCATGATCAAGCCATTGGCCACTACCGCCCGACTTCCCTTTCCCAGCGTAGTCAAAAGGATAATAAGGAAATAGAACAAAAGCAGGTAGGTGGAGGCCAACCCTGTGATAAACAGCGCGGCCGATATAATAATGGAATCCCCTGCGACGAAGGCCATGTTGAGCCAGGCCGTCTCAAATAACCAATCGGGCAATATGATCAAGATCAGATTAGAGAGCATGTACAAAAGTATGAGTCCACTGACCTGCCATGTCGGCGTGAGTTTCCCAGGGTGGAACAACAGTAGGTAGGAAAGCGCAATGATCAGGAGCCATCGCAACCAACTGATGGTACTCCGTCTATCCTTAAAGAGTGGACTCCCGATTGTTTTCATGCGCGACTCCGTCCGGGTATAGGATGACCCATATAAAATATACCATTCTTTTTGATTTTGTCGTCGCGGTGCGTCTATTTAAAACAGGCTCATCGTGGAAGTGAGTGGGTCAAAAGTAGAGGGTAAGTAGTCCGAACGCCTTTATTTTAAAGGGTAAAATCGGTTAAAAGAGATCGGGGGTTTACTTATTTTTCCAGCAGGCTCGAGCCGCTTTTTTGGCACTAGCGCTTCGCTCTTCTGGGGAAAGCTTTTTAACCCTGGCCTTCCCCCAGAGAGATCCCGGGGCAACCGCGGCCGGATTCTCCTCCTGTTTCGCCGTAGAAGGCGATTTAAGAGGCTTCTTTTTCGGAGGCTTGCTTGGTAGGTCGTGGCATGGCGGGATAATGCCATATCAAGGCGGAGAGGGCAAGCGCAAGGATTATTTAATATTTCTACGGCGACCAGCAGACAACAATTCTGACTATCTGCAGCCTCTTATATCAGAAAATATTGAGGCGTTTATCAGAAAATATTGAGGGAGAAATCAGGCTTTTCCCTATATTCAAATTGAAGAATTAGTATTACACTTTTACTGATACTTCGTTCGTT
>DATNMI010000108.1:0-1688 GCA_035602375.1 Nitrospiria bacterium
GGTCCCGTTCTTCAGCATGAGCGGATCTGAATTTGTCGAAATGTTCGTCGGCGTCGGGGCCGCGCGGGTGAGGGATCTCTTTGATCAGGCCCAGCAGAGGGCCCCCTGCATCATTTTCATCGATGAACTCGACGCGCTCGGAAAATCGAGAGGGGTCAACCCTGTGGGCGGCCATGACGAAAGAGAGCAGACTTTAAACCAGCTTCTGGTTGAAATGGACGGTTTCAGCACCGAAAAGGGGGTGATCATCATGGCCGCTACCAACCGGCCTGAAATTCTCGACCCCGCGCTTCTCCGGCCAGGCCGGTTTGACCGGCATGTCGCCCTTGACCGGCCCGATCTCAAAGGGAGGGAGGAGATCCTTAAAGTCCATTGTAAAAACCTGGTCCTGGCGCCGGGGATCGATCTGTCGGTTATCGCCGCCCGCACGCCGGGATTTGTCGGAGCCGATCTGGCCAACCTGGCCAATGAGGCGGCCCTTCTGGCGGCCAGGAAAGACAAGGCGGCAATTGAAATGTCCGACTTCGAAGAAGCGATCGAGCGTATTGTCGCGGGACTGGAGAAAAAGACCCGGCTCATGAACCCGCGGGAAAAGGAGACGGTGGCCTACCATGAAGCTGGGCATGCCCTCGTCGCGGAATCAAGAAAATATGCCGACAAAATAACCAAGATCTCGATTATTCCCCGCGGCATTGCTGCTCTCGGCTATACGCTGCAACTTCCCACGGAAGACCGTTATCTCCTCAAAAAAACGGAACTCCTTGACCGGCTCGATGTACTTCTGGGAGGCAGGGTGGCCGAAGAAATTATTTTTAGCGATGTTTCAACCGGGGCGCAGAACGACCTTCAAAGGGCGACCGACATGGCCCGGCATATGGTAACCCAGTATGGAATGAGCGAAAATCTCGGCCTGGTGACTCTGGAGGAGCCGGTCCAGTCATTTCTAAATCTGCCGGGAATTCCCGGAAAAAGGGAGTATAGCGAAAGAACGGCGCAGGCCATTGACGAGGAGGTCCGAAATATCCTGTCAGAAGCGCAGGGGCGGGTCCGGGAGACCCTGACCCGGAAAAGGCCGTTTCTGGAGGCGCTGGCCAAGCTTCTTCTTGAAAAAGAGGTCGTCGACCGCCACGCGCTCGATCAGCTCGCCGCTTCTTTCCCGAATCTCTGAAAGGTCCATGCCAATAAAAAAGCCGTTGTTTCTCAGATGAGAAACAACGGCTTTTTACAAGCATTGTCTAAACGATCAGATTATGTCATCTGATCTTTTAAATTAGACCTTTACGACTGAAGCTGCCTGAAGGCCTTTCGGACCATTCGTCACTTCAAATTCAACCGCTTCGCCTTCGTTCAGCGATTTGTAACCATCGCCTTGAAGCGCCGAGTAATGAACAAAAACATCTTCGCCGTTTTCCTGTGAAAGAAAACCATAACCCTTGCTTGCGTTAAACCACTTTACTGTACCTTTAACCATGAAACTTACCTCCATTTGTATTTTGGTTTTGTCTTTCACAGGTTGTTTTGAATTTGAAAAAAAAAAGACCACAGATATAGTCAATCTGCGGTCTACTTTGTTCTTTATTTAAATTTCGAAAACTTAAAAATTCAAGAAAACCGTAATGAACAGACAAACTGTCTAGTGTCAGAGTACCACAAACCTGCCAGTGAAGCAAGCTTTATTATTCAGGTCT
>DATNMI010000127.1:0-1850 GCA_035602375.1 Nitrospiria bacterium
GCCACAAACAAAAGAAGCGATCGACCACGCACGGGCTGCAAAAGTGCCCATCATTGTGGCGATCAACAAGATCGACAAGCCGGAAGCCAATGTTGACAAAATCAAGAACTCCCTCTCTGAGTTCCAGCTGATTTCTGAAGCGTGGGGCGGGGAGACTATTTTCGTCGAGGTATCAGCAAAAAAGAAAACGGGACTCGACACGCTCCTGGAGATGATTCTGCTCCAGGCTGATCTCCTGGAACTCAAGGCCAATTACGAAAAGCCAGGAAAAGGAAACATTATCGAGGCCAAGCTTGACCGCGGGAGAGGGCCTGTGGCGACGCTTTTAATTTCCGAAGGGAAAGTCAAAATCGGAGATTATTTCGTGACCGGCATTTATACAGGGAAAGTCCGGGCTCTGATCAACGACCGTGGAGAGAGCGTCAAGGAGTCAGGCCCTTCCACCCCTGTGGAAGTGATCGGACTGGATGGCGTTCCCCAGGCGGGAGATTCCTTCGTCATTCTTAAAGATGAGAAAGCAGCCAGGGAAATAGCGGCCACCCGGGCTCTGAAACAGCGTGTGTCTGAAATGGGCCAGGCGCGGAAAATCACATTGACAGATCTTTTCTCGCAGATCAAGGAGGGGGAGGTCAAGGAGCTGAACCTGATTATCAAGGGGGATGTACAGGGGTCGGTGGAGGCTTTGAAGGAATCCCTGATGAAACTGACCCGCCCGGAAGTCAAGGTGGTCGCGATTCATATCGGCGTGGGAGGCATTACCGAGAGCGATGTTCTTCTGGCCTCGGCAAGCAATGCCATTATCATCGGATTTAACGTGACGCCGGAGACCAAAGCGAGCCAGCTGGCAGAACGAGAAAAAGTCGACATTCGTTTCTACAATATTATTTATAACGCGGTTTCAGACGTTCAGGCCGCGATGGAAGGTCTCCTTGCCCCAACGCTCAAGGAACGGATATTGGGTAGAGCCGAGGTCAGGCAGACGTTCAACGTCCCTAAAATGGGAACTGTCGCGGGATGTTATGTTCTGGATGGGACGATTTCCAGGACTGCCGCGGGCGTCAGGCTGATCCGCGACAGCGTGGTGATTTGCGATGGCAAGATTTCTTCCCTCCGGAGATTCAAGGACGATGTGAAAGAGGTACAGACAGGTTACGAATGCGGTATCGGAATTGAAAATTACAATGACATCAAGCTCAAGGATATCATTGAAGCTTATGCGATTGACAAAATTGCAGGCAAACTTTCGACTCTGGAAGCCAGACCGAGGACTGAAGAAAAAGAGCCCGCCTAATTTATGGTGGTAGGAATTTTGAGCGTCCGGCTCCATATTCCTGAGAGCCGGTCTTTGAAAGACAAACGGCAGGTGATTAAAAGCCTGCTCGCAAAGATCCGCAACAAGTTCAACGTTTCCGCGGCAGAGGTTGATGACAACGATTTGTGGCAACAGGCAGTCATCGGAATCGCTTCAATTGGAAATGAAAAAAAGTTTGTGAACGGCGTGCTGGACCAGGTGTTAAATCATATCCGGTCAATGCCTTCGGCGGAATTGGTCGATTTTCAAATAGAAATTCTTTAGGGTTTAAGACGAAATGGGAGAAAAACTGAATAAAGTTATAGAAACAATTCAAAAGAACCGGAGCTTTGTGGTCACCACCCATTGCAACCCGGAAGGGGATGCATTGGGTTCTTCCCTGGCCCTGGCCCTCTTTCTCAGGCAAATTGGAAAAGAGGCGCGGGTTGTGACGAAAGATCCTACTCCCTATTTTCTTCAATTCCTTCCTGAAAAAGAGTTGATTTCCCGGTCCCCAGATCTTGGATCCGGATTTGACGTTCTTTGCGTCTGTGACTGC
>DATNMI010000146.1:0-3230 GCA_035602375.1 Nitrospiria bacterium
GCAGGAAGTGGCGGCGGCGTCCCGTGAGCAGGCCTCCGGGGTGACGCAGATCAATCGCGCCATGTCCCAGGTCGACCAGGTGACCCAGAAAAACGCGGCCACCGCAGAAGAACTCTCCAGCACGGCGCAGGAACTTGCCGCACAGGCGGAGGAGTTGAACGCGACCATGGCCTTCTTCAAAGTCGCAGGGCATGAAGGGATGACCGGCGGGCAGAAGACGTTCGGCCAGAACCAGAGACAGTTCTCGGCACCGAAGTTCCAGGCCACCCAGACCCAGCATCAAAGGGGGGGGCATTTCAATGTTCCCGGTGGGCCGTCGAAAACCCAAAGCGCGGCGTCAGAACATTCAGAGGCGGGGCACCCGGAAACATCCCAGTCCGGTTCAGCTTCCGGGAATCATGACGGCGAGTTCAAAAAGTTCTAGATTTTAAAATCAGGTCGATCCCTTAAAAAAAGGGGGAGATTTGAAATCTCCCCCTTTTTTTATCCCGACAATCCCCTGCTTTTCACCTTTCACCTTTCACTTTTCACTTTTTACCACCAAAAAATGTACCCTAAAAAAGGAGCCTATCGTATAATGTTGTCATTATATTAAGAGATTAGGGGAGCAAACTCATGTTTCGCTGGTTCAAACAGCTTGAAAAGCAACCTCGCAGATTCTTTGTCGCGGCAGCCATCGCGACTGTGGTCGCGATCGGCGTTATTGATTACGCGATCAACCATGAAATTACCTTCTCCGTCTTTTACCTCCTGGCGGTCGGCATGGCGACCTGGTTTGTGGGAAAGCGTTTCGGCGCTTTTATCTCTCTTTTCAGCGTAGCGGTCTCCTTCGCCGGAGATCTTGCCGCCGGGGCGCGCTATTCAACGCTTTTAATCCCGGCCTGGAACGCCTCGATTCTCCTCGCGTTTTATCTTATCGTCGTATGGCTTCTCACCAATCTCCGGTCATTGCAAAAGGGACTGGAAGCGCGCGTCGTGGCGCGAACGGCAGAGCTTACCGGGGAAATTGCTGAACGGGAGCGGCTGGAACGGGAATTGCTCGAAATCAGCGAACGGGAACAGCGCCGGATCGGCCAGGACCTCCATGACAGCCTATGCCAGCACCTGACCGCCACGTCGCTCGCGGGCCAGGTGCTGGAGGAAAAACTGATCTTGCGCGGCCTCCCCGAAGCGGCGTATGCAAACAAGGTCGTTGACCTTGTCGAAGAAGGGATCTCCCTGGCTCGACGCCTTGCCAAAGGCCTTCATCCGATTGAATTAGAGGCGGCGGGACTCATGGAATCTCTGGACGGCCTGGCCTCAACCACCAGCGAGCTTTTCAAAGTCTCCTGCCGATTTGAATGCGAATCTCCCGTCCTGATTCACGACCCGACGACCTCCGGTCATTTATACCGGATTACGCAGGAGGCCCTCAGCAATGCCATCAAACATGGCAAAGCGAGGAATATTATTGTACGCCTTGAAACGCTCGACGACGGTATCGCGCTCCTCATAAAGGATGACGGCGTCGGCTTGCCGGAGCTCCCTTCAAAAAACGGCGGAATGGGGCTCCGGATCATGGCCCATCGGGCCGGCATGATCGGAGCGGCATTTCATGTCAAGAGAGAGGATTCCGGCGGTACCGCCGTGCTTTGCAAGCTCGGCCTCCCTGATGTTTCCGGAAACAAATTGCCATGACCCCTGCCAAAACAAGCGTATTTATCGTAGATGATCATCCGCTGGTTCGCGAGTGGCTCGCCAACCTGATCCATCAACAGCCTGAGTTCCTTGTCTGCGGCGAAGCCGAAAAAGCGTCATCTGCACTCCAGGCTATGATCTCGCTTAAACCGGATGTGGCGATTGTCGATATTTCTCTGAAGGAGGGTTCGGGTCTGGAACTCATCAAGGAGATTAAAGCCAATCTCCCCGCTGTCGCGGTCATTGTCCTCTCGATGCATGACGAAACCCTATATGCTGAAAGGGCGATTCGCGCCGGCGCCCGCGGTTATATCATGAAGCGGGAGACCACCAAAAGAATTATTGAGGCGATTCGAGCGGTATTGGGGGGTAAATTGTACGTCAGCGAACGTCTTACCGCGCTATTTGCCAAAAAGTTCCTGGATGGGCATCTCCCGACCGACGGCTCCCCCATTGAACAGCTCAGCGATCGGGAACTTGAGGTTTTTCAGCTCCTGGGCCAGGGTTATGAAACCCGTCAGGTCGCTGAATCGCTTCATATCAGCATGAAAACCGTCCAGGCTTATTGCGCCCGCATTAAGGAAAAGCTTGGACTCGCCAGCGCCCTCGAACTTCTTCGCGAAGCGATTCGCTGGCACGAGGAACAGCAGGCCAAATAAGGGCCGCTGAGACAGTGAGGCGGCCGGTCCAGAGAACGATATTGAGAAGGCCCCCCGACCCATATATGTAGGACTCCGCCCTACACAAAAAATAGCCCCCGCCCAGCTTACACATTGCCCATTTTCTGGTTTACTTAAGTGTCAGACAAAGCAATGAGGCAATTTCCTATCATTAAAGGGTTGGGCCGGAATTTGAGAGCATTTGAAATTCAAGAGGGAACAACCGTCAAGCTTGATAATGACATGTTTGATGCCGTCAGCCGATATCGTTGGAGAATGGTCAAGCCGCTTCTGAATCAGTCCAAAATTGTGTTCGAGACCCTTCTGAAGGACAAAAACGGCAAGCTTTTGCATGTCCGGCTGCATCGCTTTGTCATGGGGAATCCTCCAAAAGAATTGACGGTCATCTTTAGAAATAATGACCGGTTCGACCTGCAAAAATCGAATTTGTGTCTGGTCAAAAACCATACCGCCTGGAAAAAAATAAAAAACAGGTTCAAAACGTCTGAATTGAAATCCCCCACTTTAGAATGAAGACTCTCTGCGCAACGCTCCTTCTATTACTAAACTGTCTAACAGCCGGGGCCCAATCCGAATTTATTGGGCAGGGCCCTTCACCCCGGCTCCTGTCGCTGGCCGATGCAAGGCGGATCGCTGTTCAAAACAACTGGGATCTTCTTGCCGCCAAAAGCGATGTTGACGCCGCAACGGCCCGGAAAGTCGCGGCCGCAGAATTTCCAAATCCGACGATTTCCCTTTCGACTTCGCGTATCCCGATGGATAGCGGTTCTGGCGTCCCTTCCTCTGATAATGGCTTCTGGGGGCGCAGCTACGACAGTATCGCCGCTCTGAATCAGGCATTTGAAGTCGGCGGTAAACGGACCAGCCGCCGGG
>DATNMI010000177.1:0-1141 GCA_035602375.1 Nitrospiria bacterium
TTCTCCATGTAGACCTTGACCTGATTTTCAGGACAGTCCGCGACCTTTTCACGAAAAAAGTGGACAAGCTGGTCATTGACAACCGGGCGGAGTACGAGAGAATCAAGGATTACGCCCAGATGTATCTTAAAGAACTGGCCGGGAGGATAGAGCTTTATTCGAGGCAGGAACCGATTTTTGACGCGTTTGAAATCGAGCCGGAAATCTCCCGCGCCATCGGACGGAAAGTCTGGCTGAAATCGGGGGGCTATCTCATCATCGACAGAACAGAGGCGCTGACGGTCATCGACGTGAATACGGGGCGCTATGTGGGAAAAAGAGACCTGGAAGAGACGATCCTGAAGACCAACCTGGAGGCCCTCAAAGAGATCGCCTTTCAGCTCCGTCTCCGCAATATCGGCGGGATCATCATTACTGACTTCATCGATATGGAGAAGGAAAAAAACCGGGAGCGGGTTTTCCAGGCCCTGCAGGAAGCGATGTCCAAAGACCGGGCAAAGGTCAATATCCAGAAAATTTCCGACTTGGGGTTGATTGAGCTTTCGCGGGAGAGGACACGGGATGATCTTCAGAGAATCCTCTGCGAACCCTGCTTTTATTGCGAAGGGAAAGGTTATGTCCGTTCTGCGACGACGATCTGTTATGAGATTTTCAGGGAGATCCGGCGCGTCGGAGGCTCTCCGCGGGAAAAGAAGATCATTGTGACCGCGCATCCTTCCGTAGCGAACCTTCTCTATGATGATGAGCGCCAGGGGATTGAAGAGCTTGAGAAACGGTTTAAGAAACGGATCGTGGTCAAACCGGACCATGCAATGCATCTTGAGCATTATAACGTTCTGATGGTGTAAACTTGGGCGACGATGAACGGGCGCTTTGGCTCTGCCTCAAAAATATTGAAGGGCTGACGGCGCGGCATTATAAACGCCTGCTGGAGAATGTCGGTCCTCCGGAAAAAATTCTGGCGGCGCCGGCGGAGAAGATTCTTTCAGTAGAAAGTCTGACGGCGGATCTGGCGTCAGCCATTCGCCGGGCGAAACCGGGCGCGGAAGAGAGAGAAGAACTGGCCCGTGCTGATGACTGGCCGGCTGCCTTTGTTTCCTTTTTCCACCCCGCCTATCCCTCAAATCTGAAGCAGATCGAA
>DATNMI010000194.1:0-2030 GCA_035602375.1 Nitrospiria bacterium
CTCGATCTCTATGCCGATATTCTGAGGGGCAAACGGTTCTACCGGAACTTCCTTTCGACCGTCTTTCAAACCGCCCTCCGCAAGCTCTTCCTCCCCTAATGTCGCGCAGGCCGATTATCTAGTCATTCAATCTCCCGTCTCAAGACGGAAATACGCCTTTACAGGTACGACGCCGATTTGTTAAACTTTTTTTCTTATGCCGATAGAACTCCCGAAAGCCTATGAATTCAAGGAAATCGAAGCGAAAGAATACGAACGCTGGTTGAAAGAGGGGCTTTTCCACGCCCAAACAGACTCCCCATCTCCCGTCTTCTCGATGGTTATCCCTCCCCCGAATATTACGGGGGTTCTCCATATGGGACATGCCCTGAACAGCACCCTCCAGGATATTCTGGCCCGCTGGCACAAAATGAAAGGCTTCAATGTCCTCTGGGTGCCGGGGACCGATCACGCGGGAATCGCCACCCAGAATGTGGTGGAAAAACATCTCGCTAAGGAGAAAAAAAGAAAGGAAGACCTTGGCCGGGAAGACTTTGTCAAAAAAACCTGGGAATGGAAAGAGACGTCGGGCGGCGCCATTATCCAGCAGTTGAAACGCCTTGGCGCCTCGTGCGACTGGGAGCGGGAGCGTTTTACCATGGATGCGGGGCTTTCCCGCGCCGTCGAAGAGGTTTTCCTCAGGCTTTACCAGGAAGGCCTGATCTACCGGAGCGAGCGGCTAATCAACTGGTGCGTCCGGTGCCATACCGCTCTATCCGATATCGAAGTGATTCATGAGGATATTGAAGGAACTTTTTACCATATCTATTACCTGTTCGAGGGAGACCCCGGGAAAAAACTGGAAGTGGCCACAACGCGGCCAGAGACCCTTTTGGGCGATACCGCGGTGGCAGTCCATCCTGATGATTCCCGCTATTCCGGGCTTATCGGAAAGAAGCTCCTCATTCCCCTTACCGGCATTCAAATCCCTATTATCGGAGATCCCGCGGTAGACCGGGATTTCGGAACAGGCGCCGTAAAGGTCACGCCGGGCCATGACTTCAATGACTATGAGATGGGGCTTCGGCATCATCTCCCTGTTGAAAACATACTGACGCCTGACGGAAAACTCGTCCGCTCGCCGCGCACGGCGGAATTCGCCGGGCTCAATATCCCGTCAGCGCGGAAGGCGGTCGTTGCCAGACTCCAGGAAGAGGGATTGCTGGCGGAGACCAAAAAGCATCTTCACGCCGTCGGAAAATGCTACCGTTGCGGAACCGTGGTGGAACCGTACCTCTCGAATCAGTGGTTTGTCAAAATAGCGCCATTGGCGGCTCCGGCGATTGAAGCGGTCCGCGAAGGAAAGACCGAATTTGTCCCGAAGAATTGGGAAAACACTTATTTTGCCTGGATGGAAAACATCAAAGACTGGTGCGTCTCCAGACAGCTCTGGTGGGGCCACCGGATACCGGCCTGGTATTGTCTCTCCTGCAATCCCCTATTGAAAGAAAACCCTGTACCGTTTCTCTTCAAGGAAATGACCCCGGTTGTATCGGCCAGGAAACCGGCCTCCTGCGCCGTCTGCGGCAAGAGCGATTTCCTTCAGGACCCGGATGTCCTCGACACCTGGTTTTCATCCGCCCTCTGGCCTTTTTCAACCCTCGGCTGGCCGGACCAGACCCCGGAATTGAGGAAATTCTACCCCACGTCGGTCCTGGTCACCGGGTTTGACATCGTCTTTTTCTGGGTCGCCCGAATGATGATGATGGGGTTGAAGTTCATGGGAGATGTCCCCTTCCGGCAGGTCTATATCCATGCCCTGGTTCGAGACGCAGAGGGGCAGAAAATGAGCAAATCGAAAGGGAACGTGGTAGACCCCCTGGAGCTGATGGACCGGTATGGGACCGACGCTTTCCGGTTTACACTTGCTTCAATGGCCTCTCCCGGACGGGATATTCTCCTCGACGAGGAGCGGTTCGCCGGTTACCGGAACTTCTGCAACAAGCTCTGGAACGCCACCCGTTTTATTCTCTTGAATCTGGAGGATGCCA
>DATNMI010000212.1:0-1086 GCA_035602375.1 Nitrospiria bacterium
CGCTCCTTATGCCACGGCGCTTGCGGCAATGATAGACCCTCCCGCGGCAGTCCGGAATTTTTCACGTCTTGCTGAAATCGGCGCGATGGGCCCTTACGGCTTTTATGACGCAGTCGATTATACAAAGGTTCGCTTACCTGAGGGTAATGAATTTGTTCTTGTCAAAACGGTTATGGCTCATCATCAGGGAATGACACTATTGGCTGTTGCCAATACGCTCCTCAACGGGATCATGCGGGAACGTTTCCATTCGGTTCCACTTGTTCAGGCAACTGAATTGCTTCTGCATGAACGTGTTCCCAGGAATGTGGCCCTTGCCAGACCCAGGACGGAAGAGGTTCAAAGAAGTCTCACTCTTAGGGATGTGGTCCCCCCTGTTCTCCGCAGGTTTACATCACCTCATGACACTCCCCCCCGAACTCATCTTCTCTCCAATGGACGTTATACCGTTATGGTGACTGCTGCCGGATCAGGATACAGCCGGTGGCGCCATCTTGCCATTACACGCTGGAAAGAAGATGTCACCTGCGACACCTATGGAACCTATATCTTTCTACGGGATGTGGAAAGCGGCGAAGTCTGGTCGGCAGGATATCAACCTGCAGGGGTTGAACCTGAAACCTATGAGGTCACCTTTTCTGAAGATAAGGCAAAAATTTTCAGGTCGGATAATTCAATCTCTACCACCCTGGAGATTGTTGTTTCACCGGAAGATGACGCAGAAGTTCGTCGAGTCACCTTAACTAATTTTAGCGGAAAAACCCGGGAAATCGAAATAACCTCCTATGCGGAAATCGTATTGGCCCCTCCTGCGGATGATGCCATCCATGCCGCCTTTTCAAATCTGTTTGTTGAAACCGAATTTGTGCCTGAGATGGGCACATTGCTTGCTTCAAGAAGGCTCCGCTCATCCCATCAGGAAAAGGTCTGGGCAGCCCATGTGGCGGTCGTTGAAGGAGAGACCCTTGGAGGGGTTCAGTATGAAACAGACCGGTTACGATTCTTGGGACGCGGACATGGAATTCGTACCCCCCTCTCCATTATTGATGGGCGCTTATTATCCAATACCGCCGGGTCCGTTCTTGA
>DATNMI010000229.1:0-1103 GCA_035602375.1 Nitrospiria bacterium
TTGCGATTGGATTATTGTGTCTGTGTTCCCTCCCCGCTTTTGCGGCTGAGAATACAAATCAAAGCAACCCTCCCTCTCTAACCAACCCTCCCTCTCCACCGCCCCCAACTGCACCGATGCCTCCTTCACCCGCTGTTCCCTTTGACCCCGGGATGCATTTGACCCCGGAACAAGGAAGGGAGTATTGGGATAGGTACGTTACCGGCGACTGGTGGGGGTTGCGTACCCGCCTCCACAACTGGGGTATCGATTTTAACCTCGATTACTTCAGTGAGATGGCCGGGAATATCAGCGGAGGTAAGGACAATTTCAGCGGTTATGCGAAAGGGTTTGGTGAGTCCTGGGCCTATACGGATCAGGCCCTTTTCGGACTCGACGTGGACTTCCAAAAACTGATCGGGTGGGAAGGAGCCAGTTTCGAGTTCTATGTTACCAAGCGTACGGGAGACGATCTGAGCTCACAGACCAATCCTAATACACTCCAACTTATTCAGGAAGTGTTTGGCCGCGGACAAACCTGGCGGGTCACCGATTTTTGGTTCAAACAGAATTTATTTAACGACTTGTTGGAATTCAAACTGGGCTTGCTGAATATGAGTCAGGAATTCGGAGGCTATTACGCTTTCCCGTTTGAAAACCTGACGTTCACGTCAGGGATCACCGGAAACGTGGCGGGTTATAGCATGTTCACCTGGCCGGTGAGTCAATGGGGGGCGGACTTACAGTGGAACGTCAACAAGTGTTTATCCTTGAGAGCCGGCGTTTTTGCTTTCAACAACTATTGGATTTCGAGCAATTATTTCCTCCGGGTCGACAATCCGGGCGGGACCAGCGGAGCAGTTATTCCGTTCGAAATCGATTGGAAACCGAAGCTGAATATTTGCGGAAAGGATCTACCGGGACTATGGGTGCTTGGAGCCTTCGGCAACACCAACCATGAAGAAAATTCCGGAGCCGCCAAAAGCGTCCTAGCCGGTGCGCCGGGTTCGGCACCCTTCCTGGGCTCCATGTTCACAGGAGATTGGGGTATTTATGGTAGTATTTGGCAACAGGTGACTGCGCCGGATCCGGGGCGTCCAAAGACTGGATTGAGTGCCTTTGCC
>DATNMI010000242.1:0-2491 GCA_035602375.1 Nitrospiria bacterium
TCGAGATTGCCGGTCGGCTCGTCGGCCACCAGGATAGCGGGACCGGGTGCGAGCGCCCGCGCCAAGGCGACGCGCTGCTGCTCGCCGCCCGAGAGCTGGGCCGGATAATGAGCAAGCCGCGCGGCGAGGCCGACGGCCTCAAGCTCGGTCGCGGCCCGCGCAAACGCCTCATCGACCCCGGCGAGCTCCAGCGGGACCGCGACATTCTCCAGCGCCGTCAATCCGGGAATCAACTGGTACGACTGGAAAACAAATCCGATCAAGCTTCCCCGTAATCGGGTCATTTCATCCTCTGAAAGACTTTCCAGACGGGTTCCATTAATCTGAATGGAACCTGAAGTCGGCGTGTCGAGTCCCGCGATGAGCCCCAGGAGTGTCGATTTTCCGCTTCCGGAAGGTCCCATCACGGCGACGAACTCCCCTTGACGGATGTCCAGATTGATGCCCTCGAGTATGACAATTTCTTTTAATCCGGCCGGGACCCTCATCTGGAGCTCTTTGATAACGATCATAAAAACACCTCAGTTTTCACAAAAAGGGCGAATGAATCTATGCTATTATACACGAAATACTTTCTTGTCCAACGGCGCTATCAGGAGTTTTATTTGCGGGCAATCCCCTGGCTGATTTCGATGATTCTTATCATCCCGATAGCAGGCACGGTTGAATCCCGGGCCGAATTCCCGATCAGGGAGAAAAAGGTGATCGTCGCGTTTGGGGATAGTCTCACAGCCGGATTCGGCGTTAAAAGAGAGGAGTCGTACCCGGCTCTCCTTCAGCAAAAGCTCTCCATGGAAGGGTACCCCTACAAGGTGATTAACGCCGGGATTAGCGGAGATACCACGTCAGGGGGCCTCTCCCGTATCGGAGAAATTCTGAAGCTGAAACCGGACATTGTCATTCTGGAGCTGGGAGCCAATGACGGTCTGCGGGGCGTTTCATTGGAGATCATCCGGCATAATCTCTCCGAGATGGTTGCCCGGCTTCAGAAAAAGAAGATCAAGGTGCTTCTGGCCGGCATGCAGATACCTCCCAACTATGGCGAAGATTACGCCGGAGGGTTTCATCAAATCTTCAAGGATCTTTCACGAACCTTTAGTATCTCCATAATACCTTTTTTTCTGGAAGGGACGGCGGGCGATCCGGCCTTGAACCAGGGGGATGATATTCACCCGACAGCCGACGGTTATAAGGTCGTCCTGGGGAATGTTTGGCCCCATCTTCTTCCTTTGCTCACACGTTCCTGATTTGCTATACTTAAACCTGCTTTTCTGAAAAATCCCCCCTCCCTTCCCTCCCCCTCAAGGGGGGAGGGTTAGGGTGGGGGTCTGAATTTGGGTTATATTGAATTGAGAAATTGGAGGCTGTTGATGTTTAATCTGCTGGGGCGGGTCAACCTTCCTGGAGGAACAGAGAATGTCCTTCCTGAAGAAATCAAGAAGGAGCAGGAGGAAGGGAAGAAAATCGTGATCCTTGACGTCCGGGAGCCATGGGAATACCAGACAGCCAGAGTAGAAGGATCTGTCCTTATCCCGCTCGGACAGCTCCAAAAACGGAAAGATGAGCTTGATCCAAACACCGAGATTGCCACACTCTGCCATAAGGGGGTCCGAAGCTACCAGGCCATGATGATTCTTAAATCCCTGGGATTCAAAAATATCAGAAACATTTCCGGAGGGATTGACGCATGGTCGGTCAGGGTAGACCCTGCGGTTCCCCGTTATCGCTAAAACTTCGCATCATCATTAAAATAAAGGAAATCACCCATGCCGGAAAAGAAATTTATTATTGGCGATCAGGTTTATGACGGATGTCCGGAGATGCTTTATGTGAACAAGGAGCCGCTCATCAGTTATGATATCGGACCGAACAATCAGCTGACCGTCAATGCCTCTTCTTATAATAAGGACGGCAAGAAGATCGTCCAGGTGGTCAAAAACCTGCTGGTTGTCAACGATAATAACGAAAATCAGGTGGTTGTCACCCCCGGCAATGTCAAGGTCAAGAGAAAGAAAGATGGCGTCGTCCTGTTCGACGTGACCATAGTGGACGAGAATTCGATCAAACTAAGAGGAATCTTTTACGTCGGGAAAGACTGTTATATGGCGACACCGTCGAAGATGATTCTGAACCCGCCCATCGCCAACTTCTAACAGGTTGCTGAAAAAGCCACACCCGCTTCGTTCTCGTTTCTTGGCAGAAACAAAAACATATGTCCGCTGCGAACCCGCTTCCAAAGCAAGCTTGGAGGGCATTGCGCCACTCCACTAAGAACCTGATGCCGGAATTCCTCGGCCAGAGGGCGCCCCTCTGATAAAAATATTATGGCAGTAGTCCTCGGCAGAGGACATCTGGAGCTTTTTGACCAACCTATGTCCGGCTAATGGACAATCTCGATAACGATGGGAAGATATTCGAGCCCTTTTTCAAGCCGCGTATTAAACCTCTTCACGACAAAAAGGCTTAAGACCAGGCCGACGACCGCGCCAAG
>DATNMI010000317.1:0-2831 GCA_035602375.1 Nitrospiria bacterium
AGCGTCTGGCAGGAATCTCAATCCTTCGAAAGTATAGCCTTTCCCGCTTCTTTTTTCAAACCCGATGAAATCTCTATGAAATCTCATGTTTTTCCTTGCCAGGCCTCTAAACCGCGCCCGGTCATCGGAGGGCGCGGGGCGCGGGCGAGATTGATTTAAGACGCGATATCATGTTAAATTTATCATTCATGCAAATTTTATTTTTGGAGGCGCTTTCATGTCGGTAGTAGAAAATATCGTCATTCTCGGTTCCGGTCCCGCGGGCCTGACCGCTGCTATTTACGCCGCCCGCGCAAATCTGAAGCCGCTTCTCGTTGAAGGGATTCAACCGGGCGGGCAGTTGACCATTACCACGGAGGTTGAAAACTTTCCCGGGTTTGCGCTGGGAATCCAGGGGCCTGACCTGATGATTGAAATGAAAAAACAGGCCGAACGGTTTGGAACCCGGTTCCTTCAGGGAAACGTCGACCGGGTCGACCTATCGTCGAGGCCCTTTACCGTTTTTACGGACGAGGAGACGATTAAAACCCGCGCTCTGATCATTGCCATGGGGGCGTCCGCCAAACTCCTCAACCTCCCCTCTGAAAAGAGGCTGATGGGCCATGGGGTTTCCGCCTGCGCCACCTGCGATGGATTTTTTTTCAAGGACAAAAAGGTTCTGGTGGTCGGAGGAGGAGACACCGCGATGGAAGAGGCTCATTTCCTCACCCGTTTCGCGAACGAGGTGAAGATCATCCACCGGAGGGACGCTTTCCGGGCTTCCAAAATCATGCAGGAGCGCGTGATGAAAAATCCGAAAATTTCCTTTATTTGGAACAGCGAAGTCATCCGGGTGCTGGGAGAGGAATCGGGTAAAGTAGAGGCTGTGGCGCTTAAGAATTTCAAAACAGGCGCGGTGACGGAAGAAAAGTGCGACGGGCTCTTTATCGCCATCGGCCATGAGCCGAATTCCGCACCCTTCAGAGGCCAGCTGAAAATGAACGAAAGCGGATATATCCTCACTGGTCCGGGAACCAAGACTTCGGTTCCGGGCGTATTTGCGGCGGGAGACATTCAGGACTTCACCTACAAGCAGGCGGTGACCGCCGCCGGAACCGGCTGTATGGCGGCCATTGACGCCGAACGTTATCTTGAAGAAGGACCCTAAAGATCAGGGCAGGTTCTATTGCGTGCCGGATAAAATCACAGTTCCGGGGAAGGAAGTCAGAGGGGGCGTGACCGCCGATCCCCCCCCCGGAAAAGGAACCGGGGGGCGCGGCGCCTCGACCGGCGCGGAACCCGGAGCCCCGGGCACGCCAACCACCGGCGGCTCCACCATCTCCTGATAACCGGGAACCACCACCCCCCGTTTTACCATCAGCGCATAGATCATTTCACTCCGTTTCACCACATATTTCTGATCGCCCGCGGGATTATAAAGATGCGGATTGGGGAGGACGGCCACCAGTCTGGCCGCCTCTTCCGGAGTCAAATCATTAGATGTTTTCGAAAAATAAAACCTCGAAGCGGCCTCGGCTCCATAAATTCCGTCTCCCCATTCCACAACATTCAGGTAAAGTTCCAGAATTCTTTTCTTGCTCAGGCTCTGTTCAAGCCTCAGGGTAATGGCGGCCTCCTTCAGCTTTCTAAAGACGCTCTTTTCCGGGCTCAGATAGAGGTTTTTGGCCAGTTGCTGGGTAATCGTCGACCCCCCGGCCCTGAGTTTTTTCGCCTTGAAATCTTTTTCAATCGCCAGCTGTATCCCTTCGTAATCAAACCCTTCATGGTGCCAGAACTTGGAATCTTCCGCGATAATCACAGCCTTGACCAGATAGGGGGAAATTCTGGACAGAGGAACCCAGGTCTGAACCTGCGGATTCCGCTTTTTTTCTTTCGAATGCTCCAGCCTGTAGGTCATGAAAGCGGTCTTTGCCGGATTCTGATGCTTCAGTGCGGCGACATCGGGCAAGGCACTCCAAAAGATCAGCGCTGAAACAGGCAGAACGATAAAAAGAATAAGAACCCATTTACCATTGCCGAGACTTTTTGCTTTCAAATCTTTTGTCATCTCTTTCTCGCTTCAGGTCAAATATCGAGAACCAGGGATCCCTTCCATTCTCCGTTATTCTTTTTTACCGCCAGACGATGGAGCGTGACCGCTTTGACATCGGATGCCAAGGAATGTCTGGCAGGGTCAATGGTTTCTCCACGGAGTTCTGCGGTCAGGCGGTATCCCCCCTCCTTTTCGAGAATCTGGATCTTTTCCGGAATCAGGAATAGGCGGCGGGCGTCCTTATAAAAAATTAGTTCTCCCAGAAATTTAAACAGAAGAAGATCGAGAGCGGGGGCCTCTGTCTCTATGCGAAACAGATCTTTCTTTCTGACGGACGAAATGTCATCCACCATCAGCTGGAGGGTAGCTTCGGCGGCGGACAAAAAGAGCTCTTCGATGCTCGTTCCCCAGACCTCGATTGCCGCGTCTGATATCGCCACATCATCCAGGTAACGGTAGGGCATTCTTAACCTTTAATATTGCCGATCGGCAATAGCCGGACCACCGGACGGCTTAAACCGGCCTTCTCGGTTGCCTCCACCACCTCGTCAATATTCTTATAGGCCGCGCCTGCTTCCTCCGCCAGGCCGGACATTGATGCGGACCGGACATAAATTCCGCGCGCCGCCATCTCCTTTTGAAGGGTTTTCCCGCTATAACTCTTTTTGGCCTTATTCCGGCTCATGGTCCTTCCGCTCCCATGGGCGGTCGAAAAAAAAGCCTGCGAGCCCCCTTCAACCCCCGCCAAAAGGTAGGAACCGGTCTCCATGCTCCCTCCGATAATCACCGGCTGACCTGT
>DATNMI010000320.1:0-1020 GCA_035602375.1 Nitrospiria bacterium
CATCAGGCTGACCCGGTCTCCAGGCCGGACCCCCATCGATTGAAGGGCATTTCCGAGACGGTCGGTCATCTCCTCCAGTTCCCGGTAGGTAATGACCTTTCCGAAAAAAATGATCGCGGCCTGGTCCGGATACTTGGCCGCCGCATCGCTTAAAAATTGGAAAAGGGAGACTTCAGGTATGTTAATCTTGGGCGGAACACCCGTTTCATAATTCTTGAACCAGGGTTTGTCTGTCATGTTTTCCCTTTGTCCCGGACCCGATCATTAAATGGCGCATGTGGCGCCGTCAGTGCGACACGCTACAAGCTCCTAAAATGGAAAAATAAACCTAACTCACGAATATTTCAAGATAATCTTTTTAACGATACCAGAGTTTATCCTCTTGTCAAATGTTCAGACCCGATCTGATTCCATCCTGATTAAGCATATTCAAGGTCAGGATCGTCATGTAACCGAGGTAGAGAACAATCCCAAGATAAGAGAGCCCCATATTCAGCCGATAGGAAGGTTCAACGTCATAATAGGTCTTCTCTTCTTCTTTTTTCTTCCTCCCCTCCCAAAATTGCAGGCCTCCAAATAAAAGAATCATCAAGAGGATAGGATTATGGGTCTTCAGGAAAAAAAGAAGGATGGCTACTAACCCGGCTCCCCAGATTTTCGTTGATACCGCAGCGACGATCCGGCCGCCGTCGAGCGGACTAAAAGGAATCAGGTTAAAAAGATTCATCATGAATCCAATATAGGCCAAGACGAGAAAGAGAGGATTTCCAAAATCCTTAAACAGAGAATAACAGAATGTGGAGGCGATTGCCCCCGCGAGAGGGCCGCCATAAGCAATGAAAGACTCCACCTTCACATCTTTTGGACGGTCTTTCAGGGCAATGTACGCGCCGAAAAAAGGGATGAAGACAGGAGCTCCGGCGTTGATCCCCCGCATCCGCATGGCAACGGCATGTCCCATTTCATGAAGAAAGATCAATACCACGAGACCCACCGCAAAAGCCCATCCATAAAAAACGG
>DATNMI010000329.1:0-4506 GCA_035602375.1 Nitrospiria bacterium
TCGTTTTTCAGACCGGAAATTGCCGTCCGGTTCGCCGCCACCCAGTCGGTATGGGAGAGGACTTTTCCCGGAAACCCCGTTTCATCATCCAGAATCTCGATGATCCCGATTCTTTTTTCTCCGCCTTTTACGACCAGCATAAAAGGCTTCTCTTCTTTTGAAAGAGAAAGTTTTCCCGCAAGAATTCTCAGGCCCGGTTCTATCTGGTTTAAGTGATCCGGAAGAATGTCCATAAGAACATTGTCGGACAGGGACTCCAGCCTCTCGAATTTCATTTGACCTCCTGAACCTTTTCCATCAGGGCAAAAAACCGGGAAGTCTTCCCCTCGTTTTCAATGAGAACCCTGGTCATGGCAGAAATACCTTTTTGAATTGAAGGATGGATTCCCCGCATGACGGGAATCTGCTCCTGAAGGGATTGGGCGATGGCCGGATCCTTCAATAAAAGCCCGATAGCGTAAACTTTTTTTTCAAGAAGCGTTTTCGCGCCCGCGGCAAGTTTTTCAAAAGCGGCTCTGGCCTGCTCGAAGTTTTCCGCTTCAGAAATTCCAACGTAGATTCTGATATCCTGCTGGATCGAAAAAAGAGTTTTGATAAACGCGTAGGTCTCCATCAGGATCTGCCTGTCAGGGCTTGCAATCAGGACCACCTCCCCCGCCTTGCCGGCCCATTCCGGGTTCTGGAGCAATCGGGAGGAGCGGGGCAGATTGATCAAGGTCAGGTCAGAGTAACTCTCTTCCCGGTTTAACAGGTCCACCAGGCGTCGGTCTCTTTCCTTTTCATGCGAGGGAAGGCTGGACAATTCAAGCCTGAAATCAAGCAGGCGGAGACGGGACTCAACATCCCGGAAAATCTTGTTTTCCGACGGATAGAGAATATCTGAAAGCCCCAGGGTGGCCGGTTTTAAGCCGAAAGCGGACTCCACGTTGGGCTGGCGTTTTTCGGCGTCAACGATAAATACGCTTTTTCCCTGGCGGGCGAGGCCTATGCCGATATTGCTGGTAAAAAAGGCGCCGGGGGTCTGGGGAGAAAAGCTGAGGAAAGCAACGGCCCTTCTTATTTTGGAGGCGGAATCCGGTGCAGAGGCCGGTTCCGCCGGTTTTAAAGGTTCCTGCCCGGGAGGCACTCCTCCAGACAGAAAAAAGTGTGAAATCTCCTGAAGACCTTTGCTGGCGCGACGATCATTTCTTGTCATAGATTCACCCCCAGATCAAGATTCAGGGAATATTGTTCATGGAATTGGTGTCTGCAAAATTAGAGGCTTTTTCTTCAACTGGTCCCTGTTCCCGGGCCGGTTCCGGTTGCGCGATCACGATGACATTGTCCTTGCGGGCCACGGTCGCGCCGGGAGAAATGCCCCGTTCTTGGGTTTCAGGCGATTCTTTTCCCGTTCCCATAAACTCGGGCTCTTCCTGTTGAATCAACTCAAACGCCAGTTTCTGGTAATCTTCTGCCCCAAACGAGTCAGGGCCGTATTCCCCGATCGGAAGGCCCTTTTGAGCCGCTTCTTTCAATTTGACGTTCTGCCGGATAACGGTCTTGAGGGTCATCTCGCCGAATTTTTCCCGGATCTGTTTCAGGATTTCTCTCGCAAAATGGTTATGATGGTTATAGAGGGTCGGAAGCGCCATCACTTTCAAGATATGGTGGGCGTTTTCTTTCAGCAGTGTAATCGTTTCAAGAAGTTTGTCTATTCCCTGAAGGGAAAAGGAACTGGGTTCAATAGGGACAATCACCTCCTGCGAAGCCATTAAGGCGTTAAACACCAGAAGGCCGAGATGAGGCGGACAATCGATGATGATGAAATCGTAAACAAAAGGCTGGGAAAGCTGTTCAATATGGTAACGAAGCTGCCGTTCCCGCTCAAACGTTCCGGAGAGGTATTGTTCGACGGCAGAGAGGCGGACGGTCGTTGGGGCCACATCGAGGCCCGGGCAGACCTGTAATTTGATGATGTCAGCCAGGCTTGCCTGCTTTGTAAACACGTCAAACATTCCCAGTTCAATCATGTTTTCCTGGATGTTCAGACCGGAAGAAGAATGACCCTGGGGATCCAGATCGATCAGGAGGACCTTTTTACCAAATTCAGCCAGAAAAGCGGAAAGATTGATCGCAGTGGTTGTCTTGCCACATCCCCCTTTTTGATTCATGATGGAGACAATCCTCATTATCGCTTCTCCTTCGTTTTAAGGGTTAGAAACCTCTTGAAACCGGAATCTTTTGTGAAATTTGAAAAAAAGATGGTATGATCGGGAAGATATTTCTCAGGGCACTTAAAAAGCTTAAAGTGGAATTTTTATTCAACGCCGTTGATGACCATACAGAAGGGTTTCCTATAGATTGTGTAAATGGAAATCATTTATACCACAGATGGTATGGTTGTCAACTAAAAATTAAAGAATATTTCTGTTTATTAACTTAAATTGTGTTAGGTTAACATTAATATATTATGCCCCTTCATTTAATTATTGACGGTTATAATCTGCTGGGTCATCTCGAAGGGTTCTCAAAAAACCTGAGGGATCAAAGAACAAGATTGCTATCTCTTCTTTCCGGTTATGGAAAATCAAAAAAGTTTTCCGTCTGTGTTGTTTTTGACGGATGGAAAGAGGGGACCCTTTCCCAGCATTATGAAATTCAAAACGGCGTGGAGGTCATTTACTCCCGGCTGGGAGAAAAGGCTGATCTTGTCATCTGCAGATTGATTAAAAGTCTTAAAGAAAAATGCGTCGTGGTCTCCTCTGACCGTGAAATTATCCAGTGCGCGGAACAAAACAGGTCGGTGGCCATTACCGTCGCGGAATTCGAAAAGAAACTTCTTTCGAATCGCGATTCTGATTTCGTAGAGCTTTCCGATGACGATTCCGATGAATCGGCGTCAAGAAATTCCGGGGGGAAAAAATCCGGAAATCCGAGAAAGCTTTCAAAAAAAAAGAGAGAAAAACAGAACAAATTGAGAAAGCTCTAGGTTGTGTTCTATTGTTTCTGTTTGATATGATCAATTTATTTTCCCGAAAGGAATTTACATGACCAGCAATGGATGGACCAAAAGGCCGTCGCTTCATACCGCGAGATCTCATCCGGCCACGGCTGTATATAAAGAGAGGATTTACCTTTTCGGGGGTGGAGGCCCCGGCTTTAAAAGCCTCAACTCTGTTGAAATATTTAATCCGAAAGAAAACAGATGGCGCTCCGGCGCGGATATGCCGACGCTCCGGTCGGGAGCGGCCGCGGTGACGGCCGGACAGAGGATCTTCGTCATGGGCGGAGGGTTCAAGAAGCCGGACGGAAAATTCATGTTCTACAACGTCACGGAAATCTATCATCCTGAAACCGATTCCTGGGAGCGAGGCCCGGACATGTTTCAACCGCACGATTATCCGGCCTTTGCCCTGCTGGGAAATGAAATTTATATCATCGGCGGGCATCATCCCAAAGGGACGGAAGGGGGACCCTCGACCGATCCCGGATTTTCCTTCTGCGAGAAACTGAACCTGACCCGTCTCCAATGGGAGGAGGTCGCTCCCTTGAATTTCCCCAGGTTTGCGCTTTCCGCCGGAGTTCTCAATGGCAAAATCGTCGCGTTCGGAGGGGTGGCCAGCACCCCGGCGGGGTTCTGCGAGTTCGATGAAATTGAAACTTACGACCCGGAAAAAAATCAGTGGACCTATGACAAAGCTTTTTCCCTTCCGTGGCATGCCGCCGCCCATGGCGGAATGACCCATCAGGGACGAATCTATATTTTCGGGGGGTATGGAAAAGAAGGCATTCACACCAAGGGGGCCTTTTACAATCCCGAAGACAAGAAATGGCATTCTCTTCCAAACCTTTTGGAACCTCAGGCGGCCATGACGCCGGTGGTTATTCAAAACGAGATTTTCCTCGCCGGAGGCTGGGCGAAGGACGGCAGGACGCCTATTAATTCGGTATCAAGCCTGAAATTGACAAAATGAAGACCGTCTCAAAATGGCGACGATTAAGACCGATGTCGAGAGAGCGGTCACATTTAGGCTTCTCGTCTTTCGGAGGAAAACTTTATGTCTTCGGCGGCGGCGGGCTCAATTTTCAGAGTCTCCAGGCGTCCGAAACCTATGATCCCGCCGCTGATCAATGGACGCCCCTCCCCCCCATGCCGACGTTCCGCTCGGGTCTTGTGGCGCTCTCCCTGGGAGAGCGGATTTACGCTATGGGCGGAGGATACAAAAATCCCGACGGGACGTTCAGTTTTCTGACGGTGGTTGAAACCTTTTCTCCCGCCAGTTTATCGTGGGAAACTGGCCCTCCGCTGATCCAAAGGCATGACGCGCCGGCGGCGACGCTCCACCGGGATTCCATTTATCTTTTCGGAGGACACAATCCGGAGGCGAAAGAAGGCCCTCTGACGGACCCCGCGCTTTCCTTCTCGGAAAAGCTCGAATTCGGCCAGACCGCCTGGCGGGAGATTTCTCCACTGCCGACGCCCCGTTTTTCTCTCGGCGCCGTTGCAATGGGAAACGCCATCTGGGC
>DATNMI010000332.1:0-17247 GCA_035602375.1 Nitrospiria bacterium
CATGATTTTCATCATGATCAGGTTCCGCAGATGCCCCACCCATTCCTGACCGAAATATTTAATGTCGTGGCCGGACTCCATCAGGCCCCTGAGCTGGCGCAGGACGGAGGGGATATCCTGCCGTGAAAGGCCTTCCGCGAGCCCCTGAAAGGCCCGCGAATCAACCAGGCCCAGCAGGGAGATGACATCCTCGTCTGAAATATTTTCTCCGCCGTACGAAACCACCTGGTCAAAAAGGCTCAGCGCGTCGCGCAGGCTTCCGTTGGCCGCCTTGGCGATTAAAAGAAGGGCTTTGTCCGATACGGTGATTTTTTCTTCCGTTCCGATTAACCGGAGCCGGGAGATCATCTCGAGACGGCTGATTTTTTTAAAATGAAACTGCTGACAGCGGGAGAGGATCGTCGCGGGAATTTTGTGAAGCTCGGTCGTTGCCATGATGAATATCGTATGGGGCGGGGGTTCTTCAAGGGTCTTCAAAAGCGCGTTAAACGCCTCTGTCGTCAACATATGGACTTCGTCGATTATATAGACCTTGTTCTTCCCCTTTAGAGGCGCGTACTTGACCTGGTCGCGAAGCTCCCGGATATTGTCGATGCCGCGGTTGGAAGCGCCGTCGATCTCAAGCACATCGGCGGCTGTGCCCGCCGAGACCTCAACGCATAGGGAACAGACGCCGCAGGGATGGATGGTGGGACCTTTTTCGCAGTTCACCGCCTTCGCGAGGAGCCTGGCCATGGTGGTTTTCCCCACCCCTCGCGCTCCGGAAAAAAGATAGGCGTGCGCCAGCCGGTTTGACTGAATCGCGTTCATGAGGGTCCTGGCCACGTGGGCCTGCCCGATGATCTCCTCAAACTTCTGGGGACGCCATTTCCTGGCGAAAACCTGATAACTCATGAAACGGGTATCCGGGTGATGGGAAAATTGAGCGTCTGGCTCTGCCAGCGCGAAAGCGGGTTTGGGGCATTGAGCGGCTTTCGCGAAGGCCCCAACTCCAATGCCCTGGAATATTCTTAGAAGGAGAGACCAGGCCCTCTGCGGCGCACAGGAGTGTCTATTTACCGCTGCTTCCTTCCGGACCTGACGGGGTTCATAAATTCCTGTCGCACAGCACCCGGCCCCCCCATCTCAAAATATTCCAAAAACCTAAGGTCCCAACTCCAATGGCACGGAGAGAGGGGGATTTGAACCCCCGAAACAGCTTTTGGCCGCTTACACGATTTCCAGTCGTGCTCCTTCAGCCGGGCTCGGACATCTCTCCCTTCGACCCATTTCTGGACCTCTTGCTTCGAAGTGCCAGACGGGGAAATATAGCAGACTTTCCCCTGCCGATCAACGGAAATGAGACCGGACGGGAAGGAAGTAGAGGCGTCGTCAGGCGCCGGCGACTTCGTATCCGGCTTCCTCAATGGCTTTCTTAAAGCCGGCTTCCCCGGCCACTCCCGGATCAAAGACAACGGTGACCTTCCCCTTCTCCAGCGCCACATCAACGCTTTTGACCCCGGCCATCGGCGACAGCGCCTCCTTGACCGATTTCACACAGTGCTGACAGGTCATCCCTTTGACATTCATAACCCTGGTTTCCATTTCTCCTCCTCTTCCTGAACAAAAATTAAAGCGCATTTCTGATTTTTCAAATTAAACTGAATGATCCGCGGGTTTCCACCGTTTCAACAGCAGAGAATTGCTGACCACCGACACGGAGCTCATCGCCATGGCCGCTCCGGCAATCACAGGATTGAGCATTCCGAGAGCCGCCAGCGGAATTCCCAGTATATTATAGATAAAAGCAAAAAAGAGGTTCTGCCGGATTTTCCCCAACGTCCTTCGGGAAAGAAGGACGGCATCGACCACGCTCATCAGGTCGCTCCTCATGAGGGTGACGTCTGAAACCTCCATCGCCACGTCTGCCCCGGACCCGATCGCGAAGCTGACGTCCGCCGCGGCAAGCGCGGGGGCGTCATTGATCCCGTCGCCCACCATGCCGGTCTGAACCCCGCCGCTTTTGATCTTGAGAACCTCTTCGGCCTTGCTCTCCGGCGCCACTTCTGCCCGAAAATCCGTTATCCCGACCTGCCGCGCGACCGCGCCCGCCGTAGCCGGGTTATCGCCCGTCAACATGACCGGCCGGATTCCGATCTTTAAAAGAGCGGCCACGGCCGCTTTTGATGTCGGACGGAGCGGGTCTGCTATCGCGAGAACGCCCGCCCATCCTCCGGGACCGGAAACCCCGACAACGGTCTTTCCGCCGGCCTGGAGGGCCGCAATCTGTTTTGTCCCGTTTTCATCGGCTGGCAATCCGATTCCGGTCAGGTAGCGAGGAGACCCCAGGTGGTATTCCCCATCCGGTAAAATTCCGCTGACCCCCTTACCGGGGACTTCTTTGAAATCCCTAAGAGGAAGAAGAGAAATGCCTTTCTCCTTCGCATCGGAGGCAATCGCCAGGGCAAGGGGGTGATCAGACCCCTGTTCCAGCGAAGCCGCGATCTTAAGGAGATTTTCACCCGTTGTTTTTCCAAATGGAACCAGGTCGGTCACCACCGGTTTTCCTTCCGTCAGGGTCCCGGTCTTGTCGAGAACGATCGTTTTAATTTTTTCAGCCCGCTCAAGCGCCGCGGCGTTCCTGACCAGAATGCCGGTTTGGGCCCCTCTTCCGCTCCCGACCATTATCGCGGTCGGTGTCGCCAGGCCCAAGGCGCAGGGACAGGCGATCACCAGAACCGCCACGGCGTTGATCAGACCGGCAACAGGGTCTCCTTTCCCCAACCACCACCCCAGGAAGGTCAAGAGACTGATTCCCACGACAATCGGCACAAATATGCCTGAAATGGTATCGGCCAGTTTCTGGATAGGGGCTTTGGATCCCTGGGCCTGCTCCACGAGGCGGATAATTCCGGCCAGGGCGGTGTGAGAACCGGCGCCGGTGGCCCGGACTTTTAACATCCCCTGCAGGTTTCCGGTGGCCGCAAAAACCTTTTCTCCCGGCTCCTTTGAGACTGGCATGCTCTCCCCCGTCAACATCGCTTCATTGACGCTCGAACGCCCTTCGATGACCTCGCCGTCTACCGGTACAGTCTCCCCCGCTTTCACGATCAGGACATCTCCCGCCTTCAGGAGATTGGCCTCCACCTCCACTGTTTCCCCGTCCTTGACCAGATGGGCCGTCTTTGGCTGGAGATGAAGCAATTCTGAAATGGCGGACGAGGTCCGGCCCTTTGCCCGCGCCTCAAGAAGCTTCCCAAGAAAGATCAGCGTAATGATGGCCGCGCTGGCTTCAAAATAGAGGTGTTGCGGGAGACCGAACAAAAGGACCGCCGCGCTGAAGAACCAGGCCATGCTGGTTCCCAGAGCGACCAGGACATCCATGTTCGCGCCGCCGCCCCGAAGGGCGTTAAAAGCCCCTTTATAAAAACGGGCGCCGATCCAGAATTGAATCGGGGTCGCGAGGGCCATCTGCGCCCATCCCGGCAATTCCCACATCATTCCCAGAAAAGAGGCGATCATCTGAATAAAAAGCGGAAGGCTTAATCCGGCGGAAATCCAGAAGAGGATGAGCGTTTTCCGATACAAGGCCTCATGCCGGGCTTTTTCTTCGGCAAAACCCGATTCGGCAACCGGGCTTGCCTCATACCCGGCCTTTTTAACCGTTGATAATAATTTTTCTAACGGAACCTTTCCCGTTTTAAAACGGACATAAGCCTTTTCGGCGGCGAAATTCACCGTGGCCTCGACCCCTTCGACCTTGTTGAGCGCCTTCTCGATACGGGCGGCGCAGGCCGCGCAGGTCATTCCTTCCAGGGCCAGCTCAATCTTTTCCAGAGTTTCAACAGCCATTTTTTCTCCGTAAACGCAAAACTTACTCCTTAATTTCAAATTATCATAGCCTGAGCGTTATTTTCATCCAAATAAAAAAGCCACCCTGAACAGGTGGCTTGGGAAGGAAGGGATGATCCGCTTCGGACATTGAGCTATCTATATTAGAATCAACTGAAAAGCTTTCGTCCGCTGCGGAACCGCTCCGACAGCTGGCTTGAGCGACTGGCTACGCCAGCGCGAAAGCGGGTTTGGGGCATCGAGCGGGTTTCGCGAGGGCCCCAACTTCAAAGGCACGGAGAGGGTGGGATTTGAACCCACGCAGGCCTTGCGACCTGAACTGATTTCGAGTCAGTCGCCTTCAACCGGACTCGGCCACCTCTCCCATTTGTTCCCTGAAAACTCTGGCGGGATGAAACCTAAAGAACGGTTTTAATCAGGTTAGACCCCCGGGCCGTTCTCAACCCGGTAAAAAATGCGATTAATTGACTGGAGCACGCCTCGCCCAGACAGCCTGAGGAAACGTCCACCCGATGATTCATCCGGGAATCCTGGGGAATATTCATGAGCGACCCGCAGGCGCCGGCCTTGGGGTCGAAACATCCAAAGACCACCCTTGGAATTCTGGCCTGAACCAGAGCCCCCGCGCACATGGGACAGGGCTCCAGGGTCACATAAAGAGTCGTATTAAATAACCGCCACCTTTTTAATTTCCGCGCGGCCTCCTGAATGACCCGCATTTCAGCATGAGCCGTCGGATCGTGGGCGCTCTCCCTCAGATTATGGGCCGAGGCCACGATCCTGCTTTCTTCCACCAAAATCGCGCCTACAGGCACTTCGCCCAGACGGAAAGCAAGGTTGGCCTGGTCCAGCGCCAGACGCATGAAATATTCATCCAAAGAGTTTTTCACCAACCTGAAACCTGATTCATTATTTAACCGAGAACAACCGCAAGGAGTTTAGTAAACTTTCCCCGGACTTGTCAATTCATTCGTGCGATTGACCCCTGTCGTATGAAGGAAGAAATCCTTGAAAAAAACTCGCATTCAACATTGTAACCAGTTGATTCTATTGAGTTACATTTAACATCTTCCAGATTTTAGGCTTGACAGAACTCTCAATAAAGGATAACTTTTAGTGACAGGTTATTTTTTCTTTCAAGTTTTCAGAAAACCGTTTTCTTGCCTGCAGGGAGGGTAGCATGAAACAGATCGATCTCTTTACGTCGGAAGGAAAGTTAGTCTCGAAGGTCTTAATCGGCAAAGAACAGCCGGATATTGTTGTGTTCGAAGACAAACTTTACACATTTAATCTGAAACACTCCCAGTACAGGGAAGGCTCCTTTATCGTTGCATGTAAGGAAGAAGACCAGCATTTATGCCACGTCCCCGCATTCGGGCCCAAAGATAAATGTCTCCGGTGTGGAATTTCCGTCAACACTGCCGCGGGACAACGATACTGCCCCGAACATCAGATCGGTATCTGCGCGGAACATGATGAAGTCGATTGCGTCAATTGCGGATACAACAAACAGGCGCCCAATAAACAGAAAAAGGCAAAGTCCCGCGCCGGCAGTAATTAAAAACATTTAAAAAATCAGGCCGGAATAAGGGGGCCTATTTGTCATTGACCCCCAGGGAAAGGTTCTTCTTTTCCCCCGGCTTGAGTTCAATCTCCTGATCTTTCAGCCTGAAAGACTCATGCATGACCGTCAGGAGGTATTTGCCCGGCGGAACATCCGCGACGGTGAATGCCCCATTTCCGTCGGTTAAGGCAAAATAAGGGGTTTCCATCACCATAATAAATCCTCTCATAAAGTCATGAATATCGCACTTCGCCTCTACGAGTCCCGGACTATTAAGCGGCTTTTTCCCCTGCGCCTTTTTCCTGGGGGTCAACGCCACATTGAAAAGTCCCTTATCTCCCGAAAAGAAATGAAACCCGTGAAGAACGGGATCGTCATTCACAAGATTTAATACTGTTCCCGCCGGAACCACGATGACGTGGGGCGTAAAACGGCATTTTTCGCTTTTAATTTCGACGGTGGGAAGATTTTCTTTCCCGGAAGGATGGGCGTGGGCCTCTTTGGCGGTTAATCCCACAATGACGTTCTTGATTCCCTTGTTCTCCGGCTGAACAATCAGGCGTTCCGTCTCGACAAAACCTCCGCAGAACTCGATATCTTCGTTGGTTTTCATCATTTCAGGCGGGGGAATATCGGCCCCTTCAAATTTAATGGTCCCCGAAACAACAGCCAGGGCATCTCCCGCGAAAACATTCTGACCCGCTATCCCGATGAATAGAACCAGCATCAAGATATTTTTCAAGACTATCCTCACAAGAGATTCCTCCAACCGTAAAACAGAGATAGAACGTTAGAAATACTAAAACTCCCCCTCCCCTTGTGGGAGGGGATAAAGGGGAGGGGTGAAAATTCCGGGTCAGATATCACCCTCTCCCTCGCCCTCTCCCACTTTGTGCCGGCGATTGCTAACCGGCCAAGGGAGAGGGAATTCCAGAGAACCTCTACCGCTGAACTTGGGCCTAATAAAACAAAAACGCCGGTATAAAGTGGTTCTTTATACCGGCGTTAAGGAGCAAAGTCAATATCCCAAATCGTGAAATCTATATTTTCGCGGTGCGGACCCTCATGTCTACCGTATCCTCCACCCATTTCCAGAGTTTTGCCTGCTTTGCGGGGTCGAGGTCCTGCTGATACTGTCTCTTCCAGCCGACCATGATATCGGCGTCGACCGTCATCAGCCGGACACGCTCCCGGGGAACAAATTTGCGCCAGTTATCCCCTACTTTAGGGCTTGCGTAAATCAGCCGGACGGTGATGTTCCTGGCCAGGTAGTCGAGAGATTCCAGATTGATTTTTCCATAAAGGGTTTTAGCCGCGGCTTTCGGGGATACTCCCGGAATATCAGGAATGCCATCGCTCACCACCACGAGAGAAATCGGCGTCAGCACCAGGTTTCTCTCCTTCGTCAACCGGGCCGCCTTTTCAAAAAAGGCGTTAAAATCGGTGATCGGATCCCCCTGGGGGAACCACCGCTTCAGGTCCTCTTCAATTTCAGGAACGCTTCGCCCTTCAAAATCGTGGATCTGATGAAAGGTTTTGGGATCATCCATCCCCTTTCCACCGATCGACGTGACGAAGATTTCGCGGGGTTTCGCGAGCCCGCCCATTTCATGAAGATGGCCGTAGATGTAAATGGCCAGAAACTTGATGGAATCGGCGTAAAAAGGGCTGTTGACGAAGGAACCGCTCGTGTCGAGCCCGATGAAAAGCGTCATGGGCGGTTTATGTGGATCCCCCTGGAAAGAACAGCCTGGCAGGACGGTTGAAATCAACAGCCCGGCTGCGAATATCAAAGAAAACGAACGTAATCTAAAGTTTTTCATGACTCCACCTTCCTGGTTTCAAGCCTCGGCTCGAGGGGACGGTCCGGAATCTGGAGTTCGGCCAGGATTTCCCGGGTGTCCATCACCTCTTTGAGGCTCTTGAATGGAAGACTGAAAATCGGCCTCGCCGCCACCAGCACCAGGCTGAAATTAAGCAAGGCTCCCAGCACGTTCAGCGCCGGCAATGCCAGGTATTCCAGAAACTCGATCCCCTTGGCATGGAGAAACGTCAGCTCCTGTTTCAGGTCTTCCAAAGGCTTCTTCCACCAGGATATCAACTCTTCCACCGGTGCCGGAACAGGGGCGCCTTCTGTGGCCAGCGGCTTTCTGGAAATAAAAGCCATGAGCGGCGGAGTTCCGAATTGGCCGAAGAGGAACCATGTCATTCCGCGGATACCGATCCATCCAAACGTGGCCAGAGAAATGGTCATCCCGATCCCCATCCGGAAATGTTCGCCCGTCTGCTGGGCAATCCAGGGGGTAATCGCGTCGACCAGTTCCCTGTAAAGGAACATCACCTCAAAGAACATCACGAAGACTTCCACCAGGACGATCTGGATGATAAATTTGATCTCCTTCTTCCTCATCGCTTCCATCAGGGCATAGACGCAGGCGAAACTCCCCATGATCAACATGAAGAGGAAAAGAAAGAGGAACGGTCCGATCACGCTTCTCGACGCGTCCATTCCAACCATATCTCCCAGAACTTCGGTGATCGTCGGCATCAAGGTATAGGTAAAGATCGTCGACTCCAGCAGACACCAGAAAAGGAGCATGATAAAGGCGATCCAGGGAACGCCGGGCCTGAAATAGTTCTGAGTCATCTTCCCGCCGACCGAGAAAGGGAGCATGATCAGATGCCGGACAAATTCTCCGAACAGTTTCAGGAAAAGACGCCCGATGCTAAAGAACCAGCCGACCGCCACCATAGAAAATCTCACGACCCCTGTCCAGTAGAGCCAGACCGACCTCGCCCCGTCCCACCAGGAGAGGAGCATCAGAGAAAAGAACCTGATCCGGTAGGAACGGAAGGGGACCGTATAGATCGACAGCTGGGTAGACCAGACCGCCCCCACCAGCAAGAGGGCAGGGAAGAAGAGGAACACAAATTTGGCCAGGGCGACTTCGCCGGAGTCGGACTCCATAAAGAATTGAACCACCAATTTCTGAAAGGCGAAAATCCACGCGATCGGCGCCATCACGACCCTGAAAACCGGCCGCCAATGTTCAGGCAACATTCCTTCCAATGCATCAAACATCATTTCCTCCCTACAGAGAGTCTTATTTTTATAACCAAAGAATAATCTCTAATCTGAAAATTATTCCTAAACCCTTAAAGGGTAACCGGCCACTCCCCTCCTGTCAAGGCGACATAACCGGTTGATATTTAATGATTTTTATTTTAAATTCGGAAGATTTATTAAGGAAATGTTAAATATCAGAAGAGAGGTCCAAAACGGAAAACCGGGTTACCGGAGGTTTATGGTAATCTCTGGCGCGACCGTTATGGAATGATGAACCGTGCATCCTCCGATAACTTTTAAGAACCGCTCATTCATTTCCGGGTTCCACCCCTTCGGGAGCTTCACATCGGTTGTAATTTTGCCGATCCTGTGAGGGTTTTCGGCGTAATCCCATTCCATAGAAACCTCCAGCCCCTCATGCGGGATCTTATGCCTCAAACAAAACCGGACCGCGAAATAGCCGATGCAGGCGCCCAGAGAACCGACGAACATTTCAAGGGGGGCAATTCCGGCATTCTTGCCGCCGTCGTCAACCGGCTGGTCTATGGTCAATCGGTGATTTCTGACCTGCAGTTCGAGCGATACCCCCTCGCGGGGTATAATTTTCAATGATTCTTTTTCCTGATCCGGCATTTCATCTCCTCCCGTTTGAAAACCGATAACGACCCTGTTCTATTTTCTGGCCACTCTCAAAACTCCCCCTCCCATAAAGGGTGGGGGAAGATTAGGAGAAAGCGGTAAAAAGTCCCAACCCTATCAAAAGGCTCCCCGCCAGCCATCGTAGAGGAAAGCCGGAGTTTTTCTTTCTTGTCAGAAGACCGCTTACAGATGACGACGCAAGCACATACAGGGCATCGCTGAATCCGCCTGTACCCACAAAAAAAAGCCCCAGAATCAGGATTTTAGGAAGAGGAACCGGCGGAGGACCGAGAAATTGGGGAAGAAAAGCGGCAAAAAAAAGTGTCGTCTTTGGATTAAAGAGCGCCACCGCCGCCCCATCTCTGAAAATCCTGCCCGATGGAACAGTTTGCCCGATCGCGGATAATGAGGCTTCAGGCGCGGCTTTCACAAAAAACTCCGCGCCCAGAAACATCAAGTAACCGGCTCCGGCATATTTCAAAATCAGATAAGAGAGCGGAAAAAGTGAAAAAAGAAGCGCCAGGCCGACGGCTGAACCGACCAGGTTTACAAAATTTCCAAGCGCAATCCCGGCCATCGAGGCCATACCGGCCCTTCTCCCAAGCGAAATGCTTCTGGTCAGAATATAAAAGACCCCCGGTCCGGGAGAAAGCGCCAACAGAAAGCTGGCCATGACAAACGTGCCCAGTAACGGCACGGGAGGCATCCATTCATTCATGCCTCCCATTTTAACCCTCCATGCATGGGGATTCAACAATCATTCCCTCTCGCTCTCGATGGGAGATCCAAATATTTTCTCCCCTCCCCTTGGCCGGTTAGCAATCGCCGGCACAAAGGCCGGTTAGCAATCGCCGGCACAAAGGCCGGTTAGCAATCGCCGGCACAAAGTGGGAGGGGCTGGGGGAGGGGTGAACAGCGGGAATCATGTCTTTTTTCAAATTGACACGGTCGTTCCGCCCCGTTAAACTTCTCTTGAGCCAAAGGAGGAATCTCTGTATGGAATTCAGAACTATTCTATTGGAAATTCGGAACAAGGTTGCCCAAATAACGCTGAATCGTCCGGATGCCGCCAATACAATCAACGCGGATCTGCTGAAAGATTTGTTGAGCGCCCTGGATCATTGTGAAGGGAATCCCGGGGTTCGCGTAATCATGATCTCCAGCGCCGGGAAACTATTCTCGGGCGGAGGCGATCTGAAAACATTTTCCGCCGCGGGAGTTGATCTCCCCGCCCTGATCAGAATGGGGGCCGCTCACTTTCACAATGTCATTTCCCGGCTTGCAAGAATGGACATTCCGTCGGTGGCCGCGATCCATGGCGCGGTAGCCGGAGGGGGCTTAAGCCTTGCCATCGCCTGCGACATTGTCATTGCCGCGGAAACAACCCGGTTTACAGTCGGTTACACGCGGGCCGGCCTGGCGCCCGACGGCGGGTCAACATGGTTCCTTCCCCGTCTGATCGGCCTCAAGCGGGCGCTTGAACTGAACCTCACCAACAGGTCGTTTACAGCGGGAGAAGCCCTCGCGTGGGGAATGATCACCCGGGTGGCCCCTGACGATGATCTCCTGACCGAAGCCGAAAAGATCGCCTCAGAGCTTGCCAAAGGACCGAAGCGCGCCTTTGGGGCCGCAAAGCGCCTGCTTTATAACGGATGGGGTGAGACATTGGAATCTCAGATGGAAGCCGAGGCGCGGGAAATTTCCAGTGCCTCCGGTGGGAGCGAAGCACGGGAAGGGATCAGGGCGTTTCTCGAAAAGAGAGCCCCGGATTTTACTTCTTTAGGCGAGCCGGAAGAGTAAAAACTCCCGATCCGGGAAGATTCTGGCCGCCGTCGGCCACAATGAGCGCTCCGCTGATATAGGAGGCAAGCGGAGAGGCGAGAAAGACCGCGACCTGGCCGATGTCATCCACAGTTCCCAACCGTTTCAGGGGAATCGCCGCTTTTATCGCCTCAATCAGGGCGGGATCGGCCAGCCGTTTCATCCCTTCGGTTCCTTCAATCGGGCCGGGAGCGATGCTGTTGGACCGGATGCCATACTTGCCCCATTCAAGCGCCAGATTCTTCATCATATTGTCAATTCCCGCCTTGGCCGCGCCGACATGAAGTTGATAGGGGTAAGGGGTAAACGCCTGTCCGGCCGAGATAAAGATAATATTGCCGCGGCTCTCTTTCAGTTGATCAAACGCGGCGCGCGACGCGTTAAAAGCGCCGATCAGGTCGATGTCCACCACAGACTTAAAACCGTTGGCTGAAAGCTGTTCGGCGGGACAGGGAAAGTTTCCCGCCGCGCCGCAGACCAGCGTATGAACCGGGCCCAACGCCTCCCTGGCCCCGGCCAACGCCGCTTCCAGGGCGCTCATCTCCCGCACATCGGCAACCGCCGAAAACGTCTTGGCCCCCAAAGCCCTCAATTCCGCCTCTGCGGTATCAAGCCGTTCGCGGGTCCGTCCGCAAATCGCGATATTGGCGCCGACTGCGGCAAAATTTTTCGCGATACCAAGATTGATGCCGCTGCCGCCGCCGGTGACAAACACGGTTTTTCCCTTGAACAGCTCTCTCGAAAAATAGTCGGTAATAACCATTCTTGCTCCTGAACCCTGTTCGTCTCGATGAATTCCCGGATCAGAGGCGCCAGAACCTGAACCCGGCCTTTTCGGCTTCTCGGGGATTGAAAATATGTTTAACGTCGATCAGGACCGGATTCTCCCCTGCCATTTTCCGAACTTTCTCAAGACCCCATGTCTTAAATGGCTGGTGCGCTACGGCAAAAATCTCCGCCTGCGCCGGTTCAAGACGATCCAGACCCGACAGTCTGATGCCGTATTCGTGTTGGACCTCTTCGGAATCAGCCAGCGGATCATAAACCTGGACCTTGACGCCGTATTCCCGCAGTTCATGGATAATATCAATGACTTTGGAATTTCGAATGTCAGAACACTCTTCTTTAAAGGTAATTCCAAACACTGTCACGACCGCTCCCTGAATCGGATGCCCCGCCTGAATCATCATCTTGATGGTTTTCTGCGCGATAAATTTTGCCATGCTGTCGTTGATTCTCCGCCCGGCAAGAATGACCTGCGGAATATATCCGACCTTTTCCGCTTTATGCGTCAGGTAGTAGGGGTCCACCCCGATACAATGGCCCCCGACCAGGCCGGGAGAAAATTTAAGAAAGTTCCATTTGGTCCCGGCGGCATCCAGGACATCCCTTGTATCAATCCCCATCCGGTCAAAAATCAACGCCAGCTCGTTCATGAGGGAAATATTCAGGTCCCGCTGTGTGTTCTCAATCACCTTGGCCGCTTCGGCCACCTTGATGGATGAAGCCTTATGGACCCCTGCCGTCACAACGGAGGCGTAGACATCCGCCACGATATCGAGCGTTTCCTGATCCTGTCCGGAGACGATCTTCAGAATCCTGGTAAAGGTATGCTCTTTGTCTCCCGGATTGATCCGCTCGGGACTGTACCCCACCTTGAAATCAATCCCGCCTTTCAGACCCGAAACGCGCTCCAGGATCGGAAGGCACTCTTCTTCGGTCGCCCCAGGATAGACAGTCGACTCATAGACGACAATATCGCCTTTCTTTAAAGCCTTGCCGACCGTTTCAGTCGCGGAAAACATCATTGAGAGATCGGGCCTGTTGGCCTGATCTACCGGAGTTGGAATCGCGACAATATGGAAATCGGCCTTTCGGAGATCGTCAATCCGGTCGGTAAAGAGGATGTCGGCCTTCTGGAGTTCGGCGGGTTCAACTTCGCCGGTACGGTCGCTGTTTTTCTTTAATTCCTCGATCCGCACCCGGTTGATGTCAAATCCTATCGTCTTTCTGATTTTACCGAAAGCAACGGCGACCGGAAGCCCGACATAGCCAAGGCCGACGACAGAAACCAACCGATCTCCTGTTTTCCCTTTATCAGACATACGTCTCTCCTAAAAACTTATTTCAATAGATCTCTATGGAATTTCCTCTCCCTTGGCCGGTTAGCGATCGCCGGCACAAAGGCCGGTTAGCAATCGCCGGCACAAAGTGGGAGAGGACGAGGGAGAGGGTGATGTATTATTTCTCCGCAAGAAAATCAACCGTTCAGGGTACGACTATTGTATCGCCCCTTTGAAGAACAAGATCGCTCAGCGGATTTTTGCCCGAGACGATATCTTTATACCGGACGACCCGGCGGGTTTCCACGCCGTCGATTCTCCGTAATAAAGTAATATTGTTGGAGGAAGCATATTGGGTAAAACCTCCTGCCATGGTAATCGCCTGGAGGAGCGTGGTCTCGCTTCTCAGCATGATTTTCCCGGGATGAGCGACTTCTCCGGTCACAAAGACCATCATGCTGTTAATTTCTTTCACAATAACTGCGACTTCCGGTGTTTCTTTGTACTGCTTCAACTTCTCTTTAATATTATCACGCAGGAGGTTGGCAGATATTCCAGCCGCTTCAACATCGCCGATCAGAGGGAGCGAAATTTTACCGTCAGGCCGTATTGTCACCGTTTTTGAAAGGCTCTCATTTTTCCACACCTGGACTTCAATCACATCCTCAGGACCAAGAATATAATCCCTTTCCTCAGAAGCCTTCTGGGCGACGGAAGAAGATGCCGGCGCCGCCGTCGAGGGTGACGCAACGGTTGGGGTCAATTTTTTGTCTGTTGGAGAAGTCGTTCCTTTATCTGCACATCCGTAAACGCACTTACCCCCGGAAGATGGAGAATTCGAATCTGCTTTGGCGGTCTGACTCTCGTTCGCAGGCGTTTTCGTTTTGATGGCCTGCCGGCTCGTGCAACCCGCCGAAAAAAACAACAGAAAAGAAATGGCCAGAGACCCTGTCATTAAAAAATGAATGTTCTTCACACTTTACGCCTCCCGGATTCTTTTAATGATCGTTTTTCTAACGATAACTTGAGCCACCCGAAATGTCAACCCGGTTCCGCGCCCGGAGCTCCCCCTCCCCTGGGCCGGTTAGCGATAGCCGGCACAAAGGCCGGTTAGCGAGCGCCGGCACAACGTGGGAGGGGCTGAGGGGAGGGAATTACGGGGAATCTCTGGCTCTGTTTTCAGGAGCATGAAAACAGATTGATATTCCTCAAAAAACCTGTTAAAACTGGGCTCGTATCACCTGCCTCTGCCCGGTATTCCTTAAAGAAAATAAACCTCTAGAGGGTTAATGAACGATATGCGGATTGTAATAAGACATTATACGACACATTTTGGTTTCTTCCTCATTTTGGCGTTCCTCGCTTCGGGCGCGATCAGTTGCAGTAACCCACAGGCAAAGAAAGCGAAATTTCTCCAAAAAGGAGATGAATATTTTGTGAATGCGAAATATAGCGAAGCGATGATTGAATATAAAAACGCGATCAAGATCGATTCAAAGGACGCTGAAGCGCATCATAAATTGGGAATCGCCCTGTTTAAGATAGGAGGAATGACGGACATCCAGGAAGCTTTTAAGGAGTTTACCAGGAGCGTTGAATTAAACCCCAATCTGCTCGATTCCCAGATTAAACTGGGAGAACTCTATTTTCTGTCGCGAGATTTCAAAAAAGCTCAGGAAAAGGCCGAACTTGTTCTAAAACTAAACGCGGATAGCGTAGACGGTCATATTTTGCTGGGGGACAGCCTGGCCGGACAGAAAGAACTCGATAAGGGCATTGCAGAATTAAAAACGGCGATTCGCCTCGACTCTAAACAGATCCGTTCCTACATCAACCTGGCAAATCTCTACGCAATCAATAAGGATGCCGCATCGGCGGAGAACAGTTTGCGCGACGCCCTGGCGGCTGATCAGAATTCAATTGACGCGCACCTCTCTCTGGCTTCTCTTTATCGCGCCGAAGGCAAAATAAAAGAAGCGGAAGACGAATATAAGAAGACCCTTGCCATTGATCCCGGGAGTGTTAAATTAAAAATCACCCTTGCCAATTTTTATGCTTCGCAGAAGAAGGAAAAAGAAGCGGAAGGGCAATTCAAGGAAGCCATTCAGATCAATCCCAAAGATATCGCGCCCTATCTGGCCCTCGGAGATTATTACCTCTTTTTAAATCGGACGGAAGATGCGGTCACGGAATATAAGAAGGCCGGGGAACAAAAGCCGGACTCCCCTGTTCCCAAGAAAAAGCTGGCTGAACTTTATTTAAACCACGACCGAATCGATGAAGCGGTCCAAATGACCGAGGAGATACTCAAACAAAGCAAAAGTGATTCCGAAGGCCTCTATCTTAAAGGCCGCATTGATCTTGCGAAAAATCGAGTAACAGATGCTCTGGATGAATTTCAGAAAGTCAGCAAACAAGAGCCTCAGTATGCGCCGGCTCACTATTATCTGGGCCTGGCTCAACTTGCCAGCAATAACCCGGAACAGGCAAAAAACGAGTTTTCCGAGGCGATCAAAAACGCTCCAGACTTTTTAGAGGCGCATCTGGCATTGGCTAACATGGACCTCAAATCCGGTTCGTATGATCTGGCCATTGAAGAGGCCCAAAAGGTCCTGAAATACCAACCCGACAATGCAAAGGCGCATCTGACCCTTGGCGATGCCTGGCTTGGTAAAAAGGAAATTCCGAAAGCGGCCGCCGAATTTAAAACACTCGTCAACCTGGCGCCCAGGGAACCTATTGCCTACTATCGCCTTGGAATTATCGCCCGCGTACAAAAAAAAGATAAAGAAGCTCTGGATAATTTTGAAAAGGCTTTATCAATAAACCCGAATTTGATTGACGTTCTTTCCCAAATCTCATCCATTTACCTTGTTAAAGGAGAACCGGAAAAAGCAATCGAAAGGTGCAACAATCAGCTGAAAGCGTCCCCGAACAACCCCTACATCTATAACCTTATCGGGAAAATATATGTAGCTCAAAAAAAGGATGACAGGGCTGAAGAACAATTTAAAAAATCGATTGAAATCGACAAAAACATCCTGATTTCGTACATGGATCTCGGGAACCTTTACGCGAGGAACAATTTAAATGAGAAAGCCATCAAGGAATTTGACGAGGTTTTGAAGGTCAATCCCGGACTACTTCCTCCTTATATGATGCTGGGGATCATTTACGAAAAACAGAACAAGTTTGACAAGGCGAAAGAAAATTACGAAGCGGCATTAAAAATAGACCCCAAATTCGCTCCTGCCGCGAACAACCTCGCATGGCTTTTATCGGAACAGGGAGGAAATCTGGATGTCGCGCTATCACTCGCCCAGACGGCAAAAGAAGCAAATCCCTCTGATCCCTCCATATCGGATACCCTCGGATGGCTTTATTACAAAAAGAAAGCCTATCTGAAAGCCATTTCTCTGATCAAGGAAAGTCTGGAAAAATCGGGAGATAACCCGGTCATCCATTACCATCTTGGCATGGCCTACTTTAAAAACGGAGATAAAGATCTTGCCAGAACAGAACTCAGTCAGGCGCTTAAATCAAGTAAGGATTTCTCCGGATCTGAAGAAGCAAAATTGACCTTAAAAAACCTTTAGCAAAAAATGATGAAATTTATAACGAATATAATTCCGTTTCTGTTTTGCGTTTATATCGTTGGATGGAGCGGGAACCTGAACAGAGCCGAAGCCGGCGCTTCCCTCTGTCAATCTAGCGGCGCTCCCCTTTCAAAGATTGACCTGCAACTAAAACCTCTGGTGAATCATCTGGATCAACCCCTGGGACTCACCCACGCAGGAGACCATTCAGGCCGTATTTTTATCGTCGAACAAAAAGGACTCATCTGGATTGTTAAAGATGGAAAAAAGACGACCGCCCCTTTCCTCGATCTACGGGAAAAAATTACCGCGGGAGGGGAACTGGGCCTCCTGGGGCTCGCTTTTCATCCCCGTTTTTCTGATAACCATCGTTTTTATATCAACTACACGGAGACTTACGATTCCAGCAAAATCCGGTCCGTGATTGCCGAATACAGGACCGGAAACAACCCTGATGAAGCGGACCCCCTGACCGAAAAGGTCCTTCTTCTTGTCCCACAGCCTTTCAGGAATCATAAAGGAGGAAACCTGGTTTTCGGACCAGATGGAGATCTCTATATTGGTTTTGGAGACGGGGGATCAGGCAATGACCCTTCTGGAAACGGTCAAAACCTTGGAACCTTGCTGGGGAAAATGCTGAGAATTGATGTGGATCATTCTTCACCG